>JBOIAH010000564.1:0-3588 GCA_050739055.1 Steroidobacteraceae bacterium
GGCGCGGGCGCCGCACGGCGCCCGCGGCGGTATGAAATAATTCGCTCATGAGCCCGACACGCCTGCGCTGGTTCCTGGTCCCCGCCGCGGCCTGCGCGGCCCTGGCGGGCTTCCGGCTTGCCGCCGAACTTGACAGGGAAGCACCGCAGCTTGCAAGCGGCACGTGGCTGCCGGTCGCGAAGCCGGTCGCCGAATTTCACCTCATCGACAACTTAGGCAAGCCCTACACCCGCGAGCAGCTCACCGGGGCGCCGACGCTGGTGTACTTCGGCTTCACGCGCTGCCCGGATGTCTGTCCGACCACGCTCATCAAGCTCGCGCAGCTCCGGCGTCAGGCGGCGCTCGGCTCGCTGCGGGTGCTGTTCGTCACGGTCGATCCGCAGCGCGACACGCCGCCGGTGCTCGGTTTGTACGTGCATGCGTTCGATCCGTCGTTTCAGGGGGTCACCGGCGCACCTGAAGAGATCCGGCGGGTCGCGGCGAACTTCGCAGTCGCCGTGAACCGCGTGGACCTGCCGGGCGGTGACTACACCATGGATCACTCGGCGGTCGTGTTCCTGCTCGACGCCGGCGCCCGCATCGTCGCCGTCTTCACCCCGCCTTTCGACGTGCGGGCATTTGCCGCGGACCTGCGCCGCGCGGCGCCTTTCCTCACGCCCCGGCGCGGCTGGCAGCTGAGATGAGCGAGGCCTTCGAGAGCCTCGCGGTGCGGGCGTTCGTCGCCCTGCAATACCTGCTGCCGCAGCATTTTCTGTCGCGCATCGTGCACTGGATCACGCGCTGCCGGGTCACGCTGGTGAAGAACGCGCTGATCGACAACTTCGTCGTCAACTATCGCCCCGATATGAGCGAGGCTGCGGAGCCCGACCCGCTGAAGTACGCGAGCTTCAACGCCTTCTTCACGCGGGCGCTGCGCCCGGGCGTGCGTCCGGCGGATCCGGGGCCCGCGGCCCTGGTCTCGCCGGTCGACGGCACGGTGAGTCAGCTCGGGTCCCTCGACGGCTCGTGGCTGGTGCAGGCGAAGGGACTCGCCTACACGCTCGAGTCGCTGCTCCACGCCGCGCCCGCCTGGACGTCGGTGTTCCGCGGCGGTGTGTTCGCCACTTTCTATCTGGCGCCCTGCAACTACCATCGCATTCACATGCCGCTGCCCGGCACGTTGCGCGCCGCGTGGTACGTTCCCGGAGCGCTGTTCAGCGTGAATGCCGCGACCGCGGCCCACGTCCCGGGCCTGTTCGCCCGCAACGAGCGGGTGGTGTGCGTGTTCGACGAAGGATCGCTCACCTTTGCGCTGGTGCTGGTGGGGGCGCTGTTCGTCGGCAGCATGTCGACCGTGTGGCACGGCAATGTCACGCCGCGCAGCCCGCGCCGCCGGATCGAGCTGCCGCTCGATGTTGTCCAGGCGGCGCTGCGCCTGGACAAGGCAGCGGAGCTGGGCCGCTTCAACATGGGTTCCACCGTCATCCTGCTGTTGCCGCCCGGCAGGAGCGAGTGGCTCGGCACGCTCGCCCCGGGAGGCGCGATTCGCGTGGGTGAGACGCTGGCGCGCCTCACATGAGGCCGCCGCAAGAGGACTGGCGGCCGAGCGCCACGCGCGCCCTGCTCGCCGAGCGTGCGGCGCTGCTGGCGCGCGCGCGGGAGTTCTTCGCCGCGCGCGGGGTGCTCGAGGTTAACACCCCGCTCATGGTGAACGCCGCCGTGAGCGACGTGCACCTCCACAGCGCCGAGGTGCGCTTGGCGCCCGCTTCGTGCGCTGCGCCGGCGCCACCCGCAGCGGCGGCGGCCAATGCGGCGGCCGGACGGCTGTTCCTGCGCACTTCGCCCGAGTACGCCATGAAGCGCCTGCTCGCCGCCGGCAGCGGCGACATCTACCAGATCGGTCCCGTGGTGCGCGGCAACGAGCGCGGGCGGCTGCACAACCCGGAATTCACCCTCATCGAGTGGTACCGGCTTGGCTTCTCACTCACGAGTCTGATGGACGAGGTGGAGGCGCTGGTGCGCGCGTTGTTGGGGCCGCCCGGTGCGCGCCGCAGAACCGAGCGCCTGAGCTACCGGGACGCTTTCCTGCGTGAGCTCGGCAGCGACCCGTTCACCGTACCCGAGGCGCAGCTGGCCGAGGCTGCGCAGCGCCTCGGGTTCGATCCGCACGCCGGGCGCGGGGCCGAAGCGGGCGAGGCCAGCGCCGCGGACCGCGACGAATTGCTCGAGCTGCTCATGGGCCTCGCCGTCGGGCCGCGGCTCGGCCGCGGCGCCCTCACCTTCGTGCACGGCTACCCGGCCACCCAGGCGGCGCTCGCCCGGCTCGATCCGCTTGATCCGCGCGCGGCGCTGCGCTTCGAGCTGTACTGCGAGGGGCTGGAGCTCGCCAACGGTTTCCACGAGCTCGCCTCGGCGTGCGAGCAGCGCGTGCGCTTCGAGCGCGACAACCAGGAGCGGCTGCGCCTGGGCCTGCCGGCCGTGGCACCCGATGAGCGGCTGCTGGCGGCGCTCGCGGCCGGACTGCCCGATTGCGCGGGGGTCGCGCTCGGGCTCGACCGCACGCTCATGCTCGCGACCGGAGTGAGTCACATCGACGGGGTGCTCGCCTTTCCAACCGGGCGGGCGTGACATGGGCGCGCCAGGCGGCGCGCTGCATGCCTACAATGGCGTGGCCATGACCTACACGGCCCGAGCTTACGACTTTCACGACAAGGACGCGGACTACGCACGCCTCACCGAGGAGCTCGCCGCGCTGCTCGCGGGCGAGGGCGACCTGATCGCCAGCGCGGCGAACACAGCGGCGCTGATTTTCGCCGCGCTGCCGGAGCTCAACTGGGCGGGCTTCTACTTTCTCAAGGGCGGCGAGCTCGTCGTAGGTCCCTTCCAGGGCAAGCCCGCCTGTGTGCGCATTGCCTTGGGCCACGGCGTGTGCGGTACCGCCGCGGCGCGCCGCCAGACGCTCATCGTCCCGGACGTCGCGGCCTTCCCCGGCCACATCGCCTGCGATGCCGACTCGCGCTCCGAGATCGTCGTGCCGCTCATCGCCGCGCAGCGGCTGTTTGGGGTGCTCGACCTCGACAGCCCGCGCGCCGGGCGCTTCGATCAGGCCGATGCCCGCGGACTGGAGTCGCTCGCGCGGCAGTTCGTGCTCGCCACCGCAGAGGCTTCCCGGCTCGCGGGCCAGGAATGACCGCCGCGCGGCTCTCGCGCCGGGGTCTTGCGGCGGCCACCGCGGCCTTTAGCATCTGGGGACTGTTTCCGGTTTACCTGCATCCGCTGAGCGGCGTCGGGGCGATCCAGGTGATCGCTCACCGCGTGACCTGGTCGTGCCTGTTTCTCCTCGGCTGGATGTTGGCGCGCGGTGAGCTCGGCAGGCTCTCCGCGACGCTCACCAACGCGCGCCTGCTCGCGCTGAGCGCGCTGCTCATCAGCTGCAACTGGCTGGTGTACGTCTGGAGCGTCACCCACGCGCATATCGTCGACACCAGTCTCGGCTACTACATCAATCCGCTCATGAACGTCGTGCTGGGGGTGTTCGTGCTGCGCGAGCGGCTGAACCGAATGCAATGGATCGCGGTGGCCTATCTGCTCTGGTGCCAGGCCGCCGGC
>JBOIAH010000565.1:0-4820 GCA_050739055.1 Steroidobacteraceae bacterium
GCTCACCACCGAGCAGGATGAAGGTTGGGAGGGCTGTCTGTCGGTGCCGGGGATGCGCGGGCTGGTGCCGCGCTTTCGCCGCCTGCGCTATCAGGGATTCGACCTGCACGGAGCGCCGCTCGACCGCACCGTGGATGGGTTTCACGCCCGCGTGGTGCAGCATGAGGTGGATCATCTGGACGGGGTCCTGTTCCCGCAGCGGGTGCGGGACCTGCGCAACTTCGGCTTCGAGGATGCGCTCGCCGGACAGCTGACGCCGATGCCGGACTGACATCGCCTGCCGGAGACCAACCGATGAGCCAGCGCGCCGCCGGACCCTTCGATGTGAAGGTCACGCCGCAGAAACCCGACACGCAGATCGCCCGGGCGGCAAACCTGGGCCGGCTGACCATCGACAAGCGCTTTCACGGGGATCTGGAAGGGATCAGCAAGGGTGAGATGCTCGCCACCCAGACCGAAGTACCGGGATCGGCCGGCTACGTCGCGCTCGAGCGCGTGACGGGGAAGCTCCAGGGCCGATCCGGCAGCTTCGTCCTGCAGCACAGCGCGACCATGAAGCGCGGCACGCCGACCTCGTCCGTTACCGTCGTGCCGGACTCGGGCAGCGGGGAGCTCAAGGGGATCGCGGGCAAGATGACCATCACCGTCGCCTCCGACGGTGCGCACACCTACGAGTTCGACTACCGGATCGTGCCGTAGCTGGCGCGCACGTCCCGCACCATGCGGATGGCCGACTCCACGCCCTGGTAGTAGCCGGGGATCTGTCCGAGCTCGCGGTAGCCGAGCGCGCGGTAAAACGCGCGCCCCGCCTCATTCCCGGCGCGCAGCTCCAGTCCGACGATGAACGTCCCGGCGGTGAGCGCGGTCTGCTCGAGCCACGCCACCAGGCGCCGGGCGACGCCGCGGCGGCGGTGCGCGGGATCGACGGCAAGCAGATTGAGGTGAGCGACCTCGTCGGCGTAGCGCATGATCGCAAAGCCCGCCAGCGCGCGCTCGGTGCGCGCGGTGAGCACGACGCTGTCCGGATGGCGCACGTGCCAGCTGATGCGCTCCGCGCCCCACGCGGGCCGCAGTCCCGACTCCACGAGCTCCTGGGACATGGCCGCAAGCCGCGCCGAGTCCATGACGCGGGCCGGTTCGAGGCGATAGTCCTGCACGGTGCGGTAAATAATAGCGCCCTTCAGGCGAGGGTGTGGAACACCTTCTGCACGTCGTCGTCCTGCTCGAGACGGTCGATCACGGTGAGCACCTCGGTCGCCTCACTCTCGGGCAGCTCGGTGGGCACGCTGCAGACGTATTCATGCTCGGCCGAGAGCGCAGTGAGGCCACGCGCTTCCAGCGCCTCCTGCAGCCGGCCGAACTCGGCGAACGGGCTGCGAATCACCAGCTGCGGCTCGCCCTTCTCGCCGCTGCTCTCGCCCAGCTCGTCGAGGCCGTGATCGATGAGATACAACTCCAGATCGTCCTGGTCCAGCCCTTGCGGGCTCAGGCGGAACACGCCCATTTTGCGGAACAGGAAGCTGACGCTGCCATTGGTCGCGAGGTTGCCGCCACCCTTGGTGATGATGTTGCGCACCGCCGCGACGGTGCGCGTCGGGTTGTCGGTGGCAGTCTCCACCAGCAGCGCCACGCCGTGCGGCGCATAGCCCTCGTAGAGTACCTCCTGGTAGTTGGCGGCGTCGCGCCCGGCGGCGCGCTTGATGGCCGCCTCGATCCTGTCCTTCGGCATGTTGACGGCGCGCGCGTTCTGGATCGTCCGCCGCAGCATGGGATTGGAGGCGGGATCCGCGCCCCCGGACTTCACCGCCATGGTGATGTCCTTCGCGATGCGGGCGAATTGCTTCGCCATGCGGTTCCACCGCGCGAACATCGTGTGCTTTCTGACTTCGAAGATGCGTCCCACCGGTGGCATGGTGCACGAACGGCATGGGACGTTCCAGCTGCGAGGGAAACGCAAATGGCCCGTTGTGCGCCGGCAAAAGCCACGCCTTTTGCCGGCGAGCGGTCTGCAGAGGTGGGTTGGCCTGCCGAAAAGGGCGCAGCCCTTTTCGGCCAATGAAATTATGCGAGCTGTGCCTGCAGCAGGCGCATGCGGCGCAGCTGCAGGCTCAGGCGCCGCTCGAGGTCGCGCAGGCTGCGCTGCAGACTCACCTGGTCCCACTGCTCGAGCACCGCGCGCTTCTTTTCACCGAGCCAGTGCTCCTTGACCCGGGTCCATTCGGCGAGCGCGGCCAGGAAGCTCTCGTATTCGTGCGCCAGGTGAGCGCGCAGTTGCTCGATGTGCGACGGGCCGGCGGCCGGAAACCTCGCCAGCCGCGCCTGCGCGCGCGTGAACTGCATCGTCAGCAGGGCACGCTGGATCTGGAACACCGGGGTGCGCTTCAAGCGCCGCGCGAGTCCCACGAACTGCAGCGCCGCGATCAGCCACTTGGTCGGATCCCATTGCCACCAGCGCGCACCGTTGCGGTAATCGTGCGTAAAGATATGGTGGAAGTTGTGGTACCCCTCGCCGTAAGTGATGACCGCGAGGATCGGGTTGTCGCGCGCGCTGTTGTCTTCGGTGTACGGCCGGCTGCCCCACATGTGGGCGAGCGAGTTGATGAAGAAGGTGACGTGATGGCTCCACACCAGGCGCAGTACGCCGGCGAGAATCAGCATGCCCCACACGTCGTGCAACATGAGGCCCGCCGCGAGCGGCAAGCCGAGGTTGGTGGCGAGCGCCAGCGGCACGTAGTAGCGGTGCTGCAAGGCCAGCATCGCGTCCTTCTTCAGGTCCGCGATGTTGCTGAAGTCGGGCTTGCCGCTCGGGTACTCGCGCAGCATCCACCCGATGTGCGAGAACCAGAAGCCGCGCCGCGCCGAATACGGGTCGCGCTCCTCGTCGTCGACGTGCAGATGATGGGCACGATGCCCGCTGCACCAGGCGAAGGCGCTGTTCTGCAGCGCCATGGTGCCGAACACCAGGTAGAACAGCCGCACCATCCAGTGCGCCTCGTAAGTACGGTGCGCCCAGAGGCGGTGGTAGCCCGCGGTGATCCCCATGCCGTTGGCGATGAGAAACAAGGCGAACACGCCCCAGTCGGCGCCCCGGAACCCGTACGTCAGGCCATACCACGGCACGAGGATCGCGGCCGCGGCGAACGTGAGCGTGAACATCAGCGTATTGGCCCAGATCAGAGGCGGCTGCGGCTCGTTGCGGGGAATGTGGGACATGCGCCTATCCGAAAGGGCCCTGAGGAAGCGGGCGGCGTAAGTTACCATGCCGGAGCCGGCGAGGTGGTGGGACTTGCGTCGTAGCCCTCTCGGTGAGGGCGCTACGGAGTCGCGACCGGCGCCGATCGGATCATAATGTGCCGGTGACAACCGGGGGGTACCCATAGTGCTCGAAACGATCAGCGAGCAGCGGTGCTTTGGCGGTTGGCAGGGCTTCTACCGCCATCATTCGGCCGTGATCGATCTGCCAATGCGCTTTGCGGTGTATCAACCGCCGCAGGCGCAGCAGCGCCGGGTGCCGGTGCTGTTCTATCTCGCCGGGCTCACGTGTACGGAAGAGACGTTCGCCGTCAAGGCGGGCGCACAGCGCGTGGCTGCGCAGCTCGGCGTGATGCTGGTGAGCTGCGATACGAGCCCGCGACAGACACGAATCGCCGGCGAGGCCGACGATTGGGAATTCGGCAGCGGCGCGGGCTTTTATCTCAATGCCACACGGCCGCCCTGGTCGCGGTACTTTCGCATGTACGACTACGTGCTCGAGGAGTTGCGCGACACGGTGCTGACGCGCTTCCCGGGCAGTGCGCGCCAGCTGGGGATTTTCGGGCACTCCATGGGAGGTCACGGGGCGCTGGTCCTGGCGCTGAGAAATCCCGACGTGTACCGATCGGTATCGGCCTTCGCGCCCATCTGCTCCCCGACTCGCTGCTCCTGGGGACGCAAAGCGTTCGCCGGCTATCTGGGGGAGGACCCCGCCGCCTGGGCGCGCTACGATGCCGTGGAGCTGCTGGCAGCACGCGGCACGCGGATATTCCCGGAAATTCTGCTGGACCAGGGGCTGGCGGACAAATTTCTGCCGCAGGGGCAACTGCAGCCGGAGCTGCTCGAGCGGGCCTGTGCGGCGGCCGGTCAGCCGCTGCGGCTGCGCCGCCACGAGGGCTACGGCCACGACTACTATTTCATTGCCAGCTTCGTTGAAGATCACCTGCGCTTTCACGCCGACGCGCTGGCCGTGGCCGCTGCCTAGCGCGGGAACCTGCGATGACATCAGGCACGCGACCCGGCGTACTCGCGGTGCTGCTCGCCGCAGTGCTCGCGGCCTGTGTCACTACACCGGCGCGTGCGCCGCTCGAGCCCTCCGCCACGCTCGCTGAGTTCAACGCACGGCGACTGCACGAGCTGCTGCCCGGGCTGCCTCCACCTTCGGTCGGTTGGGACCGCTCGCAATGGCTCGCCGCCGCGCTGCGGCTCAATCCACGACTCGCCGAACAGCGCGCCGTGGTGCAGGCGGCCGCAGCGGCCGAGCGCACCGCCGCGCAACACGCCAACCCGAGCATGGAGCTGTTCGCCGAATATCTCACCAGCGCGGCGCACAGCACGGCCTGGCTGTACGGCCTGTCGCTGGATTTCCTGCTGCGTCGTCCGGGTGAGCGGGCCCGCGCCCGTGAGACGACCGCGCTGCAAACCGCGCTGGCGCAGTCTGATCTCGGTGAGTCGCTGTGGCAGGTGCGCGCCGCGCTGCGACAGGCGCTGCTCGAGGCAGCCTGTGCGCACGATCAGACGGCGCTGCTACAGGCGCTGATCGTCGAGCGCCAGGGGCTGCTCGATAC
>JBOIAH010000566.1:0-2026 GCA_050739055.1 Steroidobacteraceae bacterium
CCGCGCCCGGGGCTGGAACCGCTGACTGCGCCGCAGGTAGCTGCGCTGATCGGACCGAAGCCCGTTTGTCCGGTCAGGTGCGCCACGCCGCCGCCAGGCGCGCGCGCGCCGCCTGGCCCGCCTCGAGGTCCAGGCAGTTGATGATCGCGAGGCGAAAGCCGCCCGGGGGCATGGCGTGCGCCGCGGCCGGCCGGTCCTCGTGGAAGGTGATCTGCACGCTGCTCACCTGCGGCATGCGGCGCACCTCGGCCACCAGCGGCGCGGGCGGGTGCCGGTATTCCCAGCCGTGCGGCGCGAACAGCACCACGCTGTAGCCGTCGCGGCGGTCGCGGTCGGCGAACTCCCACACGCCGCGCGCGTACAGGCCCACCACGGCGTCCAGCCAGCCGCGCCCGTTCAGATCCGGCCATTGGTCGGCGAAGCGCAGATGCGCATCGATGATGCGCCCGTCGATGGTCTCGAGGTTGAGCATGCCGGTGTAGGTGGCGAGGTGTTGCCCGATCCACGCGCCGAGATACGCCTCGAGCCGCGCGCGCCCGGCGGCCTCGATCGTCCAGTGCTCGAAAGTCCCCTGCACGGCCGTCGAGCCCAGACAATGCCGCCACCACCGGACCCGGCCCTGCAGCACGGCGGCATCGGTGCTGACATGCTCGCCCTCGAGCAGCGTCATCCACAGGTGTCCCGCCGTACGGTGCCGCTCGTAGTCCGTCCGATCCGTCAGCACCCGGGTACCGACCGCCATGCCGCGCAGATTCACGATCGGCTTGCTGAACACCGGGAAGGCGGGCGGAGGCACGCCGTGCGGACCGCACGCGATGCCCTGGGATTCCGCCACCGCGAGCTTGTTATAGACCCAGCGGTGCGCGGGATACCACTGGTAAGCGTCCGGGTCCTCGGTCGGGATGCGCACCTCCGGCGGACAGGCAATGCCCTCGAAGTACTGCAGGCGCCAGGGATCAGCCTCGCAGAACGGCACGGCCGGCGCCTTTAGAACAGCCCGGTGATCCGGCCGCTGTCGTCCACGTCGATGTTGTTCGCGGCCGGCGCCTTGGGCAGTCCCGGCATGGTCATGATGTCGCCGCACATCATGATGACGAATTCCGCGCCGGCGGCGAGCCGCACCTCGCGAACGTTCACCACATGCTGCGAGGGCGCGCCGCGCAGCTTCGGGTCGGTCGAGAAGGAGTACTGCGTCTTGGCGACGCACACCGGGTAGCGGCCGTAGCCGCCCTCCTGCAGGTGGCGGATCTGCGCGCGCACCTTGGTGTCCGCGGTGATGTCGCTGGCGCCGTACACCTGGGTTGCGATCGCCTTCATCTTGTCCCACAGAGTCGCGTCGTCCTCGTACACGTAGCGAAAACCGTTGGGCCGCTCGCACAGGCGCACGACCTCGCGAGCGAGTTCCCCGGCTCCGCGCCCGCCGTCGGCGAAATGAGTGGCGGCGATGACCCGCACCTCCTGCCTGCCGATGCGCTCGATCAGCAGCTGAATCTCGCGCTCGGTGTCCTCGGCGCGGCGGTTGATGGCGACCACGCACGGCAGGCCGTAGCGGTGACGCACGTTATCGAGGTGGCGCTCGAGGTTAACCACGCCCTTCTCCAGCGCGGCGAGGTTCTCGCCCTTCAGATCCGCCAGCTCCACCCCGCCGTGGTATTTCAGCGCCCGCACCGTGGCGACGATCACCGCGGCGCTGGGCTTGAGTCCCGCCTTGCGGCACTTGATGTCGACGAACTTCTCCGCGCCCAGGTCCGCCCCGAAACCCGCCTCGGTCAC
The DNA here is from genome assembly GCA_050739055.1 of Steroidobacteraceae bacterium. GTDB lineage: Bacteria > Pseudomonadota > Gammaproteobacteria > Steroidobacterales > Steroidobacteraceae > 13-2-20CM-66-19. Next base: position 1,774 of record JBOIAH010000566.1, read on the forward strand.
CACGTAGTCGGCCAGCTTGAGCGCGGTGCGGGTCGCGATCACCGAATTGCAGCCGTGCGCGATGTTGGCGAACGGGCCACCGTGGATGAAGACCGGGTTGTTCTCCAGCGTCTGCACCAGGTTCGGCATCAGTGCGTCTTTCAGGAGAACGGTCATGGCGCCGTCACCCTTGAGGTCGCGGGCCCGAACAGCGCCTTTGTCGCGCGTGTAGGCGACGATAATGTTGCCGAGGCGGCGCTCGAGATCCTTAAGG
>JBOIAH010000567.1:0-2822 GCA_050739055.1 Steroidobacteraceae bacterium
CCCTGCAGCAGGTCGTTCACCATGACGATCGGGTACTGCAGGTTGCCGAGAAAATTGCTCACACCGGTCTGCACCAAGTGTGGCGTGAACTTGCGGTAGGTGCGCGCCACGGGCTTGGCGATCGCCCGGTCGACTTTGTCGTTGAAGCGATAGGTGGCGCGGTTCATGCGCTCCCACGGGTCGCGCGCATCGCGCTTTGCCGGCGGCTGGGTGGCACAGCCGAACAGGAACAGCAGACACAGGGGCGGCAGCGAGACCCGGATCGTTGATTGCATAGCAGAGGCGCAGCGGGAACCGACGGGCATTGTAGCAGCCACGCCGGCGCGCCTCACGGCGCAGCGGTTCGTTTCTGTCAGCGCCCGCGGCCGGGATGCTGGTCCTGGCCAGCCCCGCTATCGGTCAGCCTCGGTTTGCGCAGGCTCGCGAGGTAGTCACGCACCTCGTCGAGGCGTGCCTGGTAGCGCTGGCGCTGGATCTGGCTGATGTTGGGAGCGGCGAGAGCGAGATGCAGCTGCTGCACCGCGAGCGCCAGGTCGCCGCCCGCGATCTGGTATTCGCCCATGTAGAAATAGGCATCCCCCGGGTCACCGGCGGCGCTCGCCGCGAGCGCGGTGAGCCGGATCTGGTCGGGAGTGGGCGGCACGTTGTTGAACAGGTCCAGCAGCATGGTGTGCGCTTCGCCGGGCTTGCCTGCGGCCATCAGTGTTTCGGCGTAGCGCACGGTGACGGGGACGTTGCGCGGGAACAATTCCTCGGCGTGCTGGAAAGTCGCCAGCGCATCGCTCATGCGCCCGGCTTTCGCCTCGGCCTGCCCCAGGGCGACGTGCAGCAGCGTCAGACCCTCGTGCTGTCGCACGAGCTGCGCGAAGATCCCGGCCGCCTCGTCGGGGTGGTTGCCCACCATGAGCGCGAGCGCTTCGCCGTAGCGGTTGCCGAGATCCGCCTCGCCGTGCGCGATCTTCCGGGCGTATTGCTTGGCGATGTCGACATCGCCGGTCGCGGTCAACACCCGGACCCGCTCGCGGACCAGCTCATAACTTTGCGAGTCGTGGCCCTTGCGCGGCGGGAACTGCGCGGCGCGGGCGCGCGCCTCGGCGATGCGGTCGGAGGTCACCGGGTGATTGCTGAGAATCGCCGGAATGTAGGTCGCCGCCAGGCCCTCCCCGCGGGAGAAGGTCTCGAACATGCTCGCCATCGCGTTGGTATCGAAATTCGCGCCGGCGAGGTAGCGGATGCCGACGCGGTCGGCTTCCATCTCCTCGTCGCGGGTGAAGTTGATCTGCTGCTGCACCGCGAGCCCCTGCGCGGCGACGATCGCGCCCTCGGTGGCCTGTCCGCCGCCGCCCAGGGATCCGAGCAGGATCGCGGCGATCAGCGCGGCGGCCGTGGTGAGGCTCTGCTGGCTTTGTGCGCGCAACGCGCGCGCGATGTGGTGCTGAGTGATGTGCGCAGTCTCGTGGGCCATCACGGCCGCCAGCTCCGATTCGCTGCGGGTCGCGAGGATGAGGCCGGTGTACATGAACACCCAGCCGCCGGACACGGCGAACGAGTTGATCTCCGGGTCCTTCACCACGAGGTACTGGAATCCCGCGCCCCCGTCCGGGCTCTGCGAGGCGAGCCGCAGGCCGAGCGACTCGACGTACTCGTTGACCTCCGGGTCCTCGAGCAGGCCGTTCTGCTCGCGCAGCTGATGCGCCACCATCGCGCCGAGGCGGTACTCATCGGTGCGCGACAGCAGCGCCGCGGACGGACTCCCGAGGTCGGGGAGGTCCGAGCCCGCCGCCGGGGCACTGAGGTCCACAGTTGCGGGCGGCTGCGCCGCGGAGGCGAGCGTGGCCACCACGGTCGTGGCGGAGAGCAGGGTCAGCAGCGCAGGGCGCAGGAGAGCACGCATGGTGACTGTTCGACCGCCGCAGGCGCGGGCAAGTTTCCAGGGTACACCGAAACTGCGCTTCTCGCGGGGCTGGTTTGACAGTCTACAGGATGTCCGAGGCGTAATCGGCGAGGCGCGAGCGCTCGCCCCGCACGAGCGTAATGTGCCCCGAATGCGCCCAGCCGCGGAAGCGATTTACGGCATAGGTCAGCCCCGAGGTCATCTCCGTCAGGTAGGGGGTGTCGATCTGCGCGATATTGCCCAGGCACGCGAGCTTGGTGCCGGGGCCGGCCCGCGTGATCAGCGCCTTCATCTGCTTGGGCGTGAGGTTCTGGGCTTCGTCGAGGATCAGGAAGCGATTGAGGAAGGTGCGCCCACGCATGAAGTTGAGCGAGCGGATCTTGATGCGGTTGCGCAGCAGGTCGTTGGTCGCCGCGCGCCCCCAGTTGCCACCCTCCTGTGACCCGGTGAGCACTTCCAGGTTGTCCATGAGCGCGCCCATCCAGGGCTCCATCTTCTCCTCTTCGGTTCCGGGCAGGAAGCCGATGTCCTCGCCGAGCGGAATGGTCACGCGCGTCATGATGATCTCGACGAAGCGGTTGGTCTCGAGCGTCTGCATGAGGCCGGCGGCGAGCGCCAGCAGCGTCTTGCCGGTGCCCGCCGGTCCCAGCACCGTAACGAAGTCGATCTCCGGGTCCATCAGCAGGTTCAACGCGAAGTTCTGCTCGCGGTTGCGCGCCGTGACGCCCCAGACGTTGTGCCGCTCATTGCGATAGTCGCGCGTGAGCTCGATGGTGGCGGTGTCGCCGCTGATCTTGCGGGCGGTGCCCTCGATGCCCTCCGGGGCGTCCTCGAACACACCCTGGTTGGGCTGCCACTCGCGCACCGCGGGGCCGGTAATTTCGTAGAAGGTGCGGTCGGCTTCCTTCCACGAGCGCATGTCCTTGCC
>JBOIAH010000568.1:0-2518 GCA_050739055.1 Steroidobacteraceae bacterium
GGGCGCCTCGGCGAGCAGCCGCCGGCAGGCGGCGACCGACTCATCCTGCACGTCGTAATTTTCCGCGTGCTGCATCGGCATATAGAAGAACACCCGTTCCACCGCATCGAGTGCGGCATCGGCGGCGGATTGCATGCCCGAGAGCGTGAGGGCGAGCGCCTGGGCGTCGTAGGCAAACGCCCGGGCGGTGCCGCGGAACATGTTGCGCGGGAATTGGTCGAGCAGAATGATGAGACTCAGGCGCCGGCGCGGACCGTCGGCCCAGCTGCCAAGCGCGCCGCTCGCGGCACGCTCCAGCAGCGCGCCGAAGCGGGTTCGTATCTGCTCGTCCCGCTCCCGTAGCTCGGCCGCGTCGCCGCCAAACCAGAACCGCAGGCGCGCCTGCAGAGCCGCCGCGGACGCGGGCCGCTGACCGAGCCAGAACTCGCGCACCGTGCGCGCTTCATCCATCGCATCAGCCCGGCTTCGCCTGGTCGGCCTCGAACAGCTTTTCGAGCTGCTGCGCGGCCTCGCGTGAAGTGGCGAGGAATTTGTCCTCATCTTCCTTGACCTGGTACTGCGCCGTAAGCGTCGCCTCGTCGTGCGCCCGGAAGCGGCGCACCGCGTCGCGGACCGCGGCGGAGGTCTCACCGAGCGCCTCCAGTACCCGGCCGGCCATCTCCAGGCTCGAGCCGTAGGTTTCGCGGATGACCGCGGTCACGCCCGCGTCCATCAGGGTAAAGGCATGCTGGCGGTTGCGCGCGCGGGCAAAGATCTTCAGGTGCGGGAAGTGCGCCCGCACCAGCACGGCCGTGCGGGTTGACGCATCGACGTCATCGATGGCCAGCACCAGGATGCGGGCGGTCTCCGCCCCCGCGGCACGCAGCAGGTCGAGCCTCGAGGCGTCCCCGTAGTAGACCTTGTTGCCGAAGCGCCGCACGAAGTCGACGTGGGTCTGGCTGCTGTCGAGAGCGGTGAATGACAGGCGCTTCACCCGCAGGATGCGCGCCACGATCTGACCGAAGCGTCCGAAGCCTGCAATGATGACCGGGACGTCGTGCTCATCGATCGCATCGTACGGACCCTCGGACGGGGCGAGCCAGCGCTCGGCGAGCGTCTCGCGGGCGATCAGCAGCAGCGGACCCAACATCATCGACAAGGTCACGGCGAGAATCAGCAGATCGGCCGTGCCGCCGTCCAGGATGTGCCGGCGCGCCGCCAGGGTGAACAGCACGAACGCAAACTCGCCCCCGGCCGGCAGCGCAAATCCCAGGCGCCAGGCGGAAGGCGCGCGGTAGCGCGTGAGCCGGCCGAGCGCGGTCACCACCAGGATCTTGACCGCGAGGAATGTCGCGGTGAGCGCGAACAGCGTCAGCGGCTCGGACCTGAGCAGTCCGAGGTTGGCCGACATGCCGACCGAGATGAAGAACAGGCCCAGCAGCAGGCCCTTGAACGGCTCCAGGTCCGCCTCGAGCTCGTGCCGGAATTCGCTGTCGGCCAGCAGCACGCCGGCGAGGAACGCCCCGAGCGACATCGACAGGCCCGCCTGGTTGGCGATCAGGGCGGTGGCAATGACGGTGAGGAGCGCCGCGGCGGTGAACACCTCCGCGACCCGCACGCGGGCGACGATGCGCAGCGCGGGCCGCAGCAGCACCCGCCCGCCGCCGATGATGACCGCCGCCACCACCACGAGCTTCAGCAGCCCCATCCACCAGCTGCCGCCCGACGGATGCGCCGCTCCGAGCGGGGAGAGGAGCGGCAGGATCGCCAGCACCGGCAGCACCGCCAGGTCCTGAAACAGCAGGATGCCGAACGCCGCGCGCCCGTGCTGGGTCTTGAGCTGCGCGCGCTCGGCGAGGACCTGCAGGACCAGCGGCGTTGAGGACAGCGACAGGCCAAAGCCTACGATGGCGGCGGCGATCGGCCTTTGTCCCCACTGCCAGGCCGCCGCGCCGAGCAGCAGCGCGCACACCCCGACCTGGGCGGCGCCCAGCCCGAAGACGATACGCCGCATGACCCACAGCCGCGTCGGCTGCAGCTCCAGGCCGATGATGAACAACAGCAGCACGATGCCGAACTCCGACACCTGCATGATGTGGCCGATGTCGCCGATGAGGTTCAGGCCCCAGGGGCCGATCACGAGCCCCGCGGCGAGGTAGCCGAGAATCGAGGAGAGGCGCAGAAAGCGGAACAGCGACACCGCTACGACGGCGGCGCCCAGCAGGATGGCTGTTTGGGCAAGCGAGATCATTGAAGTCCGGGCGATTCTCGCAGGAATCTGCGCCGCCGGCCTTGAGTTTGCGGCGACAGGTCCCCATGCCTGCGCGATGCTGATCGAGCACCCCGGCGCCGAGGCAGCGCCCGGCGCAGGTGACCCGCCGCGCGATCCCCTGGCCGGCGGCGCGCGGCTGGATGCCTATTCCGCGGCGGTCGTCGGCGCGGTGGATGCGGTGGGCGCGGCGGTGGTGAGCGTGTACACGGGCGGTGCCGATGAGGCCGCGCGGGCCCGCGGCGGCGCGGGCTCGGGAGTGGTGGTGAC
>JBOIAH010000569.1:0-2611 GCA_050739055.1 Steroidobacteraceae bacterium
ACCCAAGACCTGGCGCAAGCTCAACGGCGTGATGTGCCTGGCGACGCAAAGCGCGAGCGACGTGCTCGACAGTCCGATCAGCCGCACGATCATCGAGCAGACCCCGACCAAGGTGTTCTTCCCCAACGCCGACGCCAGCGCCGAGGAATACACCCGCGGCTTCGGGCTCACCGACCGCGAGTTCAGGCTGATCCGGGAGCAGCTCGAGCCGGGTTCCCGGACCTTCCTCGTCAAGCAGGGGCATCACAGCATCGTGTGCCGGCTCGATCTGCAGGGCTTCGAGGCGGAACTGGCGGTGATCTCCGGCCGTGCAAGCCGCGTCGAGCGCATGCATCGGCTCATCGGTGAGCTTGGCGGCGACCCTGAGCGCTGGCTGCCTGAGTTCATGAGTTCAAGCCAAACGGAGTGAGTTGCAGGTTCCATCGGCCCGCAAGGAGTGTGTCATGTACCAGCGAGAAGTCCGCTTTCTGGTGGTGTTCGTGACCCTGTTCGCAGGGATTCCGGCTGCGCACGCGCAGTTCGCCGTGATCGACGTCGCTTCCGTCGCCCAACTGGTTTCCGAGGTCCGGACGCTTGAAGAGCAGCTGGTGACGGCGCGCAATCAGCTGACCCAGGCGCAGGCCGAGTTTCAGGCCATCACCGGAAGCCGTGGCATGCAATTGCTGCTCGCGGGTTCGGTGCGCAACTACCTGCCGCCTGACTGGGCCACTTTGCAGGGAGCGCTGCCGGGCGGCATGGGTGCCGCGGGTGCGTACTCGACACTCGCCGGGGATCTCGCCCGCGCCATCAGCGCCAACGCGGTGCTGTCGGCAGCGCAGCTGACGGCTCTGCCGGCGGCGGCCGGCCAGTCACTGCAGGCGGCGCGCCAGTCGGCGGCGATTCTGCAGGCGTTGACGCACGAGGCGCTCGCCAACAGCAGCGACCGCTTTGCGGCCCTGCAGCAGCTGATCGACGCCATCGGAGCTGCGGGCGATCAGAAGGCCATTCTCGAGCTGCAGGCGCGCATCGGGGCCGAGGCTGGCATGCTGCAGAATGAGCGTACCAAGCTCCAGGATCTCTATCAGGGTGTGCAGGCCGACCGGTGGGTCAACGAACAGCGTACGCGCGAACTGATCGTGGCCGGGCACGGCCGGTTCGACACCCGCTTCCAGCCGCACCCCTGAGCGCGCCGCAGGCAGGCCGCGGTGGGATTCTTTGAGACGTTCTGGACCTGGCTCGACGCTCAGCTCGCGAGCTACATCGGCGCAAACACCGCGCTCATCGCGCAGGCCCTGGAGCCCGCGGTGGTGACGTTCGCCACGGTGTACGTCATGGTCTGGGGCTACCTGCAACTCACCGGACGTATCGAGGAACCGCTCCTCACCGGCCTCAAGCGGGTGGTGATGCTCGCGGTGGTACTCGGCGCAGCGCTGCACCTGTGGCTGTACAACAGCGTGATCGTCGACACCTTCTACCGGGCTCCGGCACAGCTCGCTGCCGCGGTGGTCGGCGCTCCCGATCCGGTCGCGACCATCGACACGATCTGGAGCCAGGGAGGAGCGGTGGCTGGCGACCTGTGGAACAACGGGGGCTTCTTCAAAGGGGACTTCGGCTACTACGTCGCCGGCGCGATCGTGTGGGTTCTGATGGGACTGCTGTGCGTGTACACCATGTTTCTGATTGCGCTCTCCAGCATTGCGCTCGCCGTGCTGCTCGCGCTCGGCCCGTTGTTCATCGCCCTGCTGTTGTTCGATGCGACCCGCAGGTTCTTCGAGGCGTGGCTCGCGCAACTGGCCAACTACGCGTTCATCACCATCCTGACGGTGCTGGTCGCGGCGCTGCTGCTGCAGATCGTTGAATCCTACGCGGCTCAAACCGCGGCCCGGGGGGCTGCGATCGTCACCGTTGACGCACTCAACATGGTGCTGGTCGCGGTGCTGGTGTTTCTGATCCTGCGCCAGGTCATGCCGATCGCCGCGGCTCTGGCAAGCGGCGTGAGCTTGAGCAGCTTCGGAGTGGTGAGCCGCTGGGTGAACTGGGGCGCGCAACGCGGCCTCGGGGCCATGCAGCGCACGGCGGGCCTCGCGGCCGGGCAGTTCGCGGCCACGGACGGGGCTGCACCGGCTCATCCGACCGTGTCCGCCGCCTGGCGCGAGAACTGACGCTGCGCCGCGCGGCAATCATCGACAAGGCCGCAGTCATCGACAAGGAGGTCTCGTGAGGACGCTCTGCCTGATCTGTCTTGCAGCTCTTGCCGGGGCCTGCACGCCGCACTCGGTCCGCTGTGACGGCCGCCTCGAGCCCATCAACGCGCCGGCGGGGCCTGCGGCTGACGGCACCACGCCATCAGCGGCGGCGGGGCGCGCGCAGGTTGCCCCGTGAGCGCTGAGCCGCTGCTCGCCGGGTACTTCCGCGAGGCCGCCAGCTGGGATGCCGATCGCATCGCCCAGACGGGGCGCAGCACACGCAGTGCCTGGCGGGTCGCCGCCGCGGGATGGGTGTGCGCGCTGGCGAGCAGCGTGGCGCTGCTCGCGCTGCTGCCGTTGAAGAGTGTCGAGCCCTTCGTCGTACGTGTCGACAACAGCACCGGGATCGTCGACGTGGTGCCGGTGTATGCGGGACAGGCCGGCGC
>JBOIAH010000570.1:0-1495 GCA_050739055.1 Steroidobacteraceae bacterium
GAGTAGGATCGCGCCGGCGATCATCCAGCCCCACCAGCTCATCTGGGCGCCCCTGCGGCATTCGGCGTCGCGCGCCAACTGCTAATTGCTGATTATGCAACTGGTTCACGCAATATTGCCAATGCCCGGACCTCGATGCTCTCGCGCGGTGCGCGATTTGAACCGCCATGACCGCTAGCGGCGTGCGGTCAACCGCTCGGCCGCTGCGCCATATCCCGGTGCATGCGTAAAGAGATAGTCAATCGCGATAAACTGCGTGGAGGTGAGCAGCAATGCGGCGAACAGAGCTAATAGTTTGGTCGTCTTCATCTGTGAGTCCTCAGGTGGTGACTGCGCACAGTGTTGACCCGAGGCACAAAGTCAGCAAACCCGATGTCTGAGCGGCGCTTAAGAAAAACTGAACCCATTCCGGGGTTTGAGCGGTTGCCGTTGAACGCCTTGCGCGTCTTCGAGGCGGTCGCCGCACGCCTTAGCTTCGCCGCAGCAGCCGATGCTCTGCACGTCACACCGGCCGCGGTGAGCATGCAGGTGCGTACGCTCGAGGACTACCTGCGGGTGCCCCTGTTCCGTCGCCGCGGCCGCACCGTAGCGCTGACGGCTGAAGGTGAGCGGCTGCTGCCCGGGGTACGGCGCGGTCTGGGCGCCCTGCAGCAGTCCATGGCGGAGTTGCGCCAGGATCGCGCGGGCGGTCCATTGAGCATCAGTACGCTCGCTTCGTTCCTGCAGAAGTGGCTACTGCCGCGCCTGCCGCAATTTCATGACCGGCATCCGCACATCGAGTTGAGCATCCACACCTCGCGTCACCCCGTCGATTTCAACGCCACCGATTTCCACGCGGCAGTGCGCATGAGCTCCGGCCCGTCAGCGGGTCTGTACAGTGAGAAGCTCATGGACGAGTGGTTCGTGCCGGTGTGCACTCGGCAGCTCCTGGCACGCTGTGGCCCGCTGCGCAGTGGCGCCGATCTCAAGCGCTTCCCGCTGCTGCGCTCGGCGGATGAGGACTGGAAACTGTGGCTGCACCCGGAGAGCGAAATCAACTGGGCGGAGCGCGGCGTCGCCTTCGACGATTCGCTCACCGTGCTGGCAGCCGCCGAACAGGGCCAGGGTCTCGCTCTGACGCGTTGGTCGCTCGCGGCGCAGGACCTGGCAAACGGGCGGATTGCACGGGCCAGCGCACGTGTCGTGCCCTGTCCGCGTGCCTACTACTTCGTATGCCCCGACTCGTACGTAGCCATGCCGAAGGTGCAGAAATTGCTGCTATGGCTGCGCGAGGTGGCGGCGCAATTCCCGCCTCCCGACGCTGGCCGCGCCGATTCGCCACAGAACGCAACGCCGCATGCCGCCGCGCTTGGCCTGCCAGGCCCGCGCGCCGCACCCCAGGCAGTGAAGAGCGTTGGGCATGCGCGCCCGACCGTGCGGCGCGCACGCAAGAGTCCGTGAGCGACTAACAGCCAGAGCACCTGGCGCAACCGTCGGGTTCGAATAACTTCCAACA
>JBOIAH010000571.1:0-1876 GCA_050739055.1 Steroidobacteraceae bacterium
GTCGTCGGCCGCTACGTGCTCACGCCGGCGATCTTCGGCCACCTGGAGAAACTCGGCCATGGCGCAAGCGGGGAGATCCAGCTCACCGACGGCATCGCCGCGCTCATGCGCGAGGAGGCGGTGTACGCCTATCGCTTCAGCGGCAAGCGCTACGACTGCGGCAACAAGCTCGGCTACCTGCAGGCGACCGTCGAGTACGCACTCGGGCACCCGCAGCTGGGGACCCGCTTTCGCAAGTACCTCGAGGGCCTGGACCTCGGAGCCGAAAGCGCGAAGGAGGCCGGCTCCCGGCGCGCCGACCGCAACCCGCGCACCGGCAACGGCGGCGCGCGCGCCCGGAGGGCCGCGACGCGTGCCCGCGCCCGTCGTCCGGAGCGCCCGGGGACACAGGCAGCGCGCAAGTCCCCGTCAGAACCGCGCTGATCCAGCGGCCCGAGGTGCATGCAGGCGAGGCCGCATAGCCAGGTTTGCGCGCGGGCGTATGATCGGTGAGCCCATCCGATTCGAAGGGAGTACGGTGATGACCCCAACAACCCGCTTCTCCTGCCTGCACACTCGCCTGAGTTCGGCAGCCTGCCTGCTACTCGCCGGCGCCGCGAGCGCCCAGGTTGTCATCGTGCCGCCCAACCCCCAGGTCGGCTCCTCGAACCCCGTGACCGCTGAAGCCCCCGTTCCCCGGCCGCACAGCCGGCCCTGCGTGGTGCGGCTGTTTCAGAACCTGGAGTTCGCCAACTTCACGCCCAAGACCTTCAGTTACACGCCGCCGGCCGGCTGCCCGGGTCCGTGGGCGAAGGTGGTATTCACCGCGGACTTCACCGTCACCGCAGGCCGTCAGTTCGACCGCACCGCCGCCTTCTATCTGGGTCACGCCAGCATCTACTACGGCACCACCGCCGAGCCGCGTGCCACCCTGAGCCCCTCGTGGCACGTGGAACGCGACGTCACCGACCTGACGCCGATCTTCTCATCGAGCCAGACCGGCGAGGCTAACCTCGGCAACTTCGTCGGTGTCTCCGGCGGCGTGACCTACAACGGCCTGATCTTCGCCAACGCCGCGCTGGAATTCTATCCCGAGTCCCGGCGGGACCGGGCGCCGCGCACCCCCGACCTCGTCGTGCCGGTGAACGGCGCGGGGGGCGACGCCGGCACGCTCGGCACCACTGCACAGCAGATTGCCCAGACGCTCCACCTGCCCCGCAACGTCGAGCGCGTCTACCTCGACGTCATCGCGCAGAGCCAGTCGAACGACGAGTTCTGGTACTTCTGCGTGCCGAGCAACGAGGCGGTCAACCTCGAGAGTTGCGGCAACACCCCGTTCCGCGAGACCGAGGTGACGATCGACGGGCAGCCCGCCGGGGTGGCGCCGGTGTATCCGTGGATCTTTACCGGGGGTATCGATCCGTTCCTCTGGGAGCCCATCCCGGGAGTGCAGACGCTCGACTTCAAGCCCTATCGGGTGGACCTCACGCCCTTCGCCGGCGTGCTCGCCGACGGTAACCCGCACGTCGTCGCCGTCGATGTGTACAACGCCAACAGCTATTTCCTCGCCACCGCGAATCTGCTGGTCTACACCGACCACGACGCGAGTCAGGTCACCGGTGGGATCCTCAGCAACACGCTCAGCGCGGCGCCCAGCCCCGTCATCGCGGAGAACATCCAGGCCAACCCCAGCGGCCCGACCTACACCGGCAGTATCACGGTCTCTTCCAACCGCGAGTTCGCCATCAGCGGCTACGTGAACACCTCGCACGGGCGCGTGCAGACCACGGTCGAGCAGAACGTGAAGTACCTCAACACGCAGCAGTTCGATGTCAACCCGACGACGGACGTGCAGAACGTGCAGCAGCGCACCAGCGTCGATTCGCGCGTGAGCACG
>JBOIAH010000572.1:0-2111 GCA_050739055.1 Steroidobacteraceae bacterium
GGCTGGGAGTCTACGAGAGGGCGATCCGGAAGCTGGTGGGACCCACTCGTGGCGAGGAGTTCGAGCAACTGGCGTGGGTGCCGATGGTGAGCTCGGCAGTGAGCGAGTCGCCGCCGGAGTCGGCAGCGGCCGTGTTGAGCGCCTCGCAGAGCAGAGACTGTGCCGCCAGGTCTGTGCCGTCACAGAAGCCGGCGGCGAATCCGACGGCGGTCGAGGGGCACGACGAGGAGCCGCAAGCGCTGCCGATGAGCTTGGATGCGGATGCGAGCGATCGGACGTTCGATCGGCAGATGGCCCATCTGGGTTTGCTCGATGATGCCGCACCGATGTTCCGTGACGGGGAGCGGATACCCGGGGTTGGGGTGCTGCTGGCGGTGCCGTATCTGGTGCACAGTGGGCTGCTGCACATCGCGCGCAAGCTCTACGGGGGAATCGGGCCAGCCTTCTATGGGCTACGCACGATGCTCATGACGCTGTTCCTGATGGCGCTGCTGCGCATCCAGCGCCCCGAGCAGCTCAAGGAGCGCGATCCGGCCGCCTTCGGCCGACTCCTCGGGCTGGACCGCGCGCCGGAGGTCAAGACGCTGCGGCGGGCGCTCGGGCGCCTCGCCGCCCATCACTGTGCCGAGCAGCTGGGCGCGGAGTTGGCGCGCGTACGCGTGGCGCAGCGGGGCGAGCTGATGGGGTTCTTGTACATCGACGGCCATGTGCGCGCCTATCACGGGAAACGCACGATCTCCAAGGCCTACGTCGCCCGGCGCCATCTGGCCATGCCGGCCACCACCGACTACTGGATCAACGATCGGGCGGGCGATCCGCTGCTACTGATCACCGCCGAGCTCGATGCCTCCTTGGCCAAGGCGTTCTGCGAGCTGCTGCGAGCAGTGCGCGCCACCGTCGGTGAGCGGCAGGTGACGATCGTCTTCGATCGTGGCGGGTGGAGTCCGAAGCTCTTCCGCAGCCTGATCAAACAGGGCTTTGACCTCCTGACCTACCGCAAAGGCAAGAGCCGCCTGATCGATCCGCGGCGCTTCGTGCACCGTCGCGCCAAGCTCGACGGAGGCTGGGTCAGCTATGACCTGCACGATCAGGCGGTGCGCTTCCTCAAGGGCACGCTGCGCCTGCGGCAGATCACGCGCTTGTGCGAAGACCGGAACCATCAGACCCAGATCATCACCAGTCGCTGGGACCTGCGCGACATCGAACTCGCCTACCGCATGTTCGAGCGGTGGAGGCAGGAGAATTTTTTCAAGTACATGCGAGAAGAGTTCCTGCTCGATGCGCTCGTGGACTACCGCATCGAGTCGCAGGACCCCACCCGCACGATCCCCAACCCCGAGCGGCGCGCGCTGGACAAGCAGATCCGCGCCGCCCGCACGGAACTCGCCGACCTCGAGCGCCAGTTCGGGGCGGCCGCCGCCGCCAATCCCGAGCAACACCGTCCCACCATGCGCGGCTTCAAGATCGCCTACGGCAAGCTCGGCAAACAACTGCGCGCGGCGCGTGACCGTCTGAGCAAGCTCATCGACGAGCGTCGCAACGTGCCCGCGCGCGTCGAGATCCGCGATCTCGGCGAACACAGCGTGGTCAAGCTCGCCACCGAGCGCAAGCATCTGACCGACCTCATCAAGATGCTCGCCTATCAGGCCGAGAGCGATCTGCTGAACCTGCTGCAGCCGCACTACCCGCGGACCGAGCAGGAAGGCAGAACGCTGCTGCATGAGCTCTTCGCCACCGCCGGCGACATCCGCATCATCCAAGACGCGCTGCAGATCACCTTGGCGCCGTTGAGCTCGCCACATCGAACCCGCACCGTGCAGGCGCTCTGCGCGCTACTCGATGAGACCGCTACCGTCTTCCCCGGAACTCGGCTGCACCTTCGCTTCGCCGTGCGCCCGCCGCCGCGCATCGGGCTCGCCTTCCCTGGCACACCGCGCCCCATCGCGGTACCTTCCCCGACGTGCCACCAGCCTCCTGATCGCCGCAAAACCGGACATTTTCCAAAGGGGCTATGTCAGGAGGTCTGAATTTACGGATTGCTTCCTTCTCCTATTCACCGGTGCACTCACGTTCGTGAGCACCTATCCGTTCATCATCGTGCGCGGCCAGTT
>JBOIAH010000573.1:0-6110 GCA_050739055.1 Steroidobacteraceae bacterium
GCCCAGGCCTGGGCGGAGACTGCCGCGGGTTGCGGCGGACGTGCGAGGTGCGCCTGCCCGCCGTAGACGAACTCGGGTTCGGGGCGCTCACCGCAGTAGGGACACTCGATCAGCAGCATGCGGTCCCTTCAGTGCGCTACCGCGGCAGCCGCGGCTTCGTCGATCAGGTTGCCGTCGCGGAAGCGCTCGAGCGTGAAAGGCGCGTTGATGGGATGCGGCTCATCGCGCGCGATGGTCCAGGCGAACACGTGGGCAGAACCGGGGGTCGCCTTGAAGCCGCCGGTGCCCCAGCCGCAGTTCACGTACAGCCCACTCACGGGCGTCCTGGCAATGATGGGCGAGCGGTCGGGCGTCACGTCGACGATGCCGCCCCAGTTGCGCAGCATGCGCAGGCGGCGAAATATCGGGAACAGCTCGCAGATCGCCTCCAGCGCGTGGCTCGGGATGTGGAGTGCGCCGCGCTGCGTATAGGAGGTGTAGGCATCGGTGCCGGCGCCGATGACCAGCTCGCCCTTGTCGGACTGGCTGATGTAGGCATGGATGGTGTTGGACATGACGACGCAGGGAAACACCGGCTTCACGGGCTCCGACACCAGCGCCTGCAGCGGGTAGCTCTCCAGCGGCAGCTCGACGCCCGCCATTTTCATGATCACGCTGGTGTGGCCTGCCGCCGCCACCCCGATGCGCCGGGCGCGGATGCTGCCGCGGGTGGTCTCCACCCCTTGCACCGCACCGGCCGCGCTCACGCGAATGCCGGTGACCTCGCAGTTCTCGATGATGTCGACGCCGAGCGCATCGGCCGCGCGCGCGTAACCCCACGCCACCGCATCATGGCGCGCCGTGCCGCCGCGCCGCTGCAGGGCAGCGCCGAGCACCGGGTAGCGGAGGTCGCCGATATTCAGCGGCGGGCAGAAGGCCTTGGCTTCCTCCGCGCCGAGCCACTGGTTATCGACGCCCGCGGCGCGGTTCGCGTGCACGTGACGCTTGGCGACCTGCACGTCGTGCACGCTGTGCGCCAGCATCATGACGCCGCGCTGCGAGAACATCATGTTGTAGTTGAGCGTCTGCGCCAGGCCCTCCCACAGCGTGAGCGCGTGGTCGTAGAGAGCGGCGCTCTCGGGGAACAGGTAGTTGGAGCGGATGATGGTGGTGTTGCGGCCGGTGTTGCCGCCGCCGATCCAGCCCTTTTCCAGCACCGCGACGTTGCTGAGGCGATGGTCGCTGGCGAGGTAGTAGGCCGACCCGAGGCCGTGACCGCCGCCGCCGACGATCACGGCGTCGTAGGCGGGTTTGGGTTGCGGACTGCGCCACTGCGGGGCCCAGCCGCGCTGGCCCAGCACGCCCTGCTTGAGCAGAGTCAGGCCAGAGAAGGGTTGCATCGTTGTGGGGTCCCGTGCAGCGCGAGCGCGCGCATCATGCGCCCAGGGCTGCCGGACGACGAGCATCCGGGCGTCCCGCGGCTTGAACCGGGGCGACATGGCTTCAGGGGCAGCCGATACGCTACCCGGTATACTCGGCAAACAATGATGGAAGCAGTGACGAGCGCTGCGGCGGATCAGGACGGGCTCAGCCGCTCGCTGCGGCCGCGCCACGTGTCGATGATCACCATCGGCGGCATCATCGGCGCAGGTCTCTTCGTTGGCAGCAGCGTGGCGATCGCCGCCGCAGGCCCCGCGATTCTCATCAGTTACGCGCTGACGGGCCTATTGGTCCTGCTGATCATGCGCATGCTCGGCGAGATGGCGGTCGACATGCCGCACGTGCGCTCGTTCACCGAGTTCACCCGGGCGGCACTCGGAAACTGGGCGGGATTCTCCGTCGGCTGGCTCTACTGGTACTTCTGGGTGGTCGTGATCCCGGTCGAGGCGATCGCCGGGGCGGGGATCATGCAGCGCTGGCTGCCGCTGCCGACGTGGCAGATCGGGGCTGCGCTGATGCTCTGTATGACATGCGTGAATCTCATGTCGGCGCGCGCCTACGGGGAGTTCGAGTTCTGGTTTGCCTCGATCAAGGTCGCGGCCATTATGGTCTTCATTGTCGTCGTCGGCGCGCACGCGTTCGGCTATCGCTCTGCGACGGGGTCGACCTTCTCGACCCTGGCTGCCTTCGGTGGATTTGCACCGCGGGGGCCGTTCGCGGTGCTGGCCGCGGTAACGACGGTCATCTGGTCCATGATGGGCGCTGAAGTGGTAACGATCGCCGCGGCGGAATCGCCGGAGCCGGCGCGGGCGGTGGCGCGCATGACCTCGACCATCATCGGCCGCATCCTGATCTTCTACGTCGGCTCGATCTTCGTGATCGTGAGCACGGTGCCCTGGACCCATGTGGTGTCGGGTCAGTCGCCCTTCACGCTTGCGTTGGACGGAATTGGCTTCCCCTACGCGAGCGAATTCATGGCGGCGGTGATCCTCACGGCGGTCCTGTCGTGCCTCAATTCGTCCTTCTACATTGCCTCCCGAGTGTTGTTCGTCCTCGCCAGCCGTGGCGATGCGCCGCACTGGCTGGTGCGAACCAACAGCCGCCACGTTCCGGCGCGGGCCGTGCTGCTCGCGAGCGCAGTGGGCGTCGCCGGGGTGACCGCCGCGATTCTCTCGCCGAGCGTCGTGTTTGCCTTCCTGGTGAACGCGTCCGGAGCCATCATCGCGGTGATCTATCTGGCTATCGCGGTGTCGCAGGTGCGGACACGACGGGCGCGCGAGCGTGCCGGCGGACCCCCGCCGTCGCTGCCGATGTGGCTGTTTCCGTGGCTGAGCTACCTCGCGATCGCGGCGATGCTGATTGTGTTGATTGCCATGGCGCTGACGCCCTCGCACCGCGCCGAATTCTGGACGAGCGCCATTTCCATAGCCGTCGTGCTACTCGCCTACCTGGTCTTCAGGCGGGGTCGGGAAGCCGCGCTATCGGGTTCGCAGAAGTTGGTGCCCGATCTGGGCCGTTGAACCGCGGGCCGTCAGATGTCCTTGTTTTTCATCGACGCGTAGGTCACCGGCACCGACAGCACCGTGATTTCGGGCTGGTACCCGGGGCGGCGGCGCAGCAGGTTGGCGAACACCGCGGTCGTGGCGGTCACATCGGTGCAGCCGATATCGGGCATCCGCACCACCCGGCACGACGCCGGGTCAGTGGCAGCGCCCGCTGCATGCGCACCGCCAGCCGTGGCGAGCGGGCTGATCGCGGCGGCGGTGCACTTGACCCACGGGGCCGCCGACTTCATCATTTCCACCTTGGCTTGAATAGCCGTTTAACCGTCGACCTGTCAAGTTCCTGAAAGCCGGGCAAGTCCCTGAGCCGCCACGGGGTATCTCTTGTGAGACGGCGGCGTCGCAAGTCGCGGACCGGTCCGGTCGTCAGTCCCTCGGAGTACCGCGTTGAACAGACAATCAATGTCCTTCAGAGACCCCCCGCAGACCCCGGGGTCCGCTCCTGCGCGCGACGAGCTGGAAGAGACCCGGCGTGCCCAGCTCATCGAGGTGACCATCGACAGTCTCGCCGATGTGGGCTACGTCGGCACGACTCTCGCGCAAATCGCACGGCGCGCGGGAGTTTCACCCGGCTTGGTCGCGCACTATTTCGGCGACAAGGACGGGCTGCTCGAAGCCGCGTTCCGCACCCTGGCCCGCACTCTCGCGGTACGCGTGCGCGTGCAGCTCTCGCTCGCGGGCACCCCGCGCGGGCGGGTGCAGGCGGTCATCGACACCAACCTCGCGCCGGAGGAATTCGACCGGCGCACCGGCACCGCGTGGCTCGCGTTCTGGGGCCAGGTGCTGCACGTGCGGGGCCTGAAGCGCGTTCAGACCGCGTACCAGCGCCGCATGCTCTCGAACCTGCGCTATGACCTGCGCAGCATGATACCGGGCGATGACGCGCGCAGCCTCGCGGCCATGATCGCCGCCCTGATCGACGGGGTGTGGCTGCGCGCCGCGCTGTCGCAGTGGCAGGAAGCCGACAGCGAGAGCGCGCGGGCACTTCTGACGGCGTTCGTCGAGGGTCGCCTCAAGGACCTCGCGCAACAGCACACGCTGCCGGCGGGCGTGGAGCAGACGCCGGCGGGCGCCGCGCTCGACTCGGGCGCCTCCAGGGTCTCCGACACGCTCGAGGTGATCAATCCCGCCACCGGCGCGCTGCTGGCGGAGCTCGCGGTGGATGGCGCCCCGCAGGTGAACGCCGCGGTGGACCAGGCGCTCGCGGCGCAACGGCGCTGGGCGGCGCTCACCGGGGCCGAACGCGGGCGGGTGCTGCTGCGCGCGGCGCACCTGCTGCGGGAGCGCAACGCGGAGCTCGCCGAGCTCGAAACGCGCAACACCGGCAAGCCGATCCAGGAGACACGGGCGGTCGATGTGCTGTCGGGCGCGGATTGCCTCGAGTACTACGCGGGCCTCGCCGCCGCCATCGCCGGCGAGCACCTGGACCTGGGCCCGGCCGCCTTCGGCTACACGCGGCGCGAGCCGCTCGGGGTGGTCGCGGGGATCGGCGCGTGGAACTACCCGCTGCAGATCGCCTGCTGGAAGAGCGCCCCGGCGCTGGCCTGCGGCAACGCGATGATCTTCAAGCCCGCGGAGCTCACGCCGCTCACGGCGATCCGCCTGGGCGAGATCTTCAGCGCCGCGGGCCTGCCCGACGGCGTCTTCCAGGTGGTGCAGGGACGGGCGGACACCGGGCGGTTGCTGACCCGTCATCGCGGCATCCGCAAGATCTCCCTCACCGGCGAGGTGGGCACCGGCAAGGCCGTCATGGCCGATGCGGCGGCGACGCTCAAGCAGGTGACGCTCGAGCTCGGCGGCAAGTCCCCGCTCATCGTGTTCGCCGATGCGAAGCTCGACAACGCCGTAGCGGGCGCGCTGCTCGGCAACTTCTACTCCGCCGGGGAGGTCTGCTCGAACGGCACCCGGGTATTCGTTCACCAGAGCATCCGCGCCGCGTTCGTGGAGCGCCTGCGCGAGCGCACGGCGGCGCTGCGCGTCGGAGATCCGCTCGACCCGCGCACCCAGGTGGGTGCGCTCATCTCGGCCGAGCACATGGAGAAGGTGCTTGGATTCATCGCCCGGGGGCGGGCGCAGGGCGCGCGCGTGCTGACCGGGGGCGCGCGCGTGACGAGCGGCGAGCTCGCCAACGGCTGGTTCGTCGCGCCCACCGTGTTCGACCACTGCCACGATGACATGGACATCGTGCGCCGCGAGATCTTCGGTCCGGTGATGTCGGTGCTGGAGTTCAGCGACGAGGAGGAGGTGATCGCGCGCGCCAACGCCACCGAGTTCGGCCTGGCCGCCGGAGTGTTCACCAACGATCTGACGCGCGCCCACCGCGTAATCGCGCAGCTGCAGGCCGGCACCTGCTGGATCAATCACTACAACGTCACCCCGGTGGAGCTGCCGTTCGGCGGGGTGAAGATGTCGGGGCTCGGGCGCGAGAACGGCCGCGCCGCCATCGAGCATTACACCCAGTTGAAGAGCGTCTACGTCGCCATGGGCGATGTCGAGTCGCCGTACTGACGGGACGGGCGCGCGTGTCGCAGGAAACGGTCGACTACGTGATCGTCGGCGCGGGCTCCGCTGGCTGCGTGCTGGCGGACCGGCTCAGCGAGGACGGCCGCGACGAGGTGCTGCTCCTCGAGTACGGCGGCTCGGATCGCTCGCTGTGGATCCAGATGCCGAGCGCGCTGTCGATCCCGATGAACATGCCGAAGTACGACTGGGGCTACTACACCGAAAGCGAGCCGCAGCTCAACGGCCGGCGCCTGCACACCCCGCGCGGCAAGGTGCTCGGCGGCTCGTCCTCCATCAACGGCCTGGTGTACGTGCGCGGCAATGCGCTCGACTTCGAGCGCTGGGAGGCCGACGGGGCCGCCGGCTGGGGTTACCGGGATGTGCTGCCGTACTTCCGGCGCGCGGAGGCGCGCGCGGGCGGGGGCGATGACTACCGCGGCGCGGACGGCAGGGTCGCGACGCGCCGCGGCCTGCTGGAGAACCCGCTGCACGCCGCGTGGCTCGAGGCGGGGCGGCAGGCGGGCTATGCGTTCACCGCCGACCTGAACGGCTTTCAGCAGGAAGGCTTCGGGTACCTGGACATGACCGTCGGGGACGGCCGGCGCTGCAGCACCGCCAGCGCCTACC
>JBOIAH010000574.1:0-1516 GCA_050739055.1 Steroidobacteraceae bacterium
GAAGCGCGCAGGTCGGTCGCCATCACCGGGGCAGCCGTGAGTTTTTCCACGCCGTGGATGATGGCGGTGTTGCCCTCCAGGCGGATCTCCGCACCCAGCCGGCGCATTTCCAGCATGTGCATGAAGCGGTTCTCGAAGATCGTCTCGGTGATGGTACCGACACCCTTTGCCACGGTGTTGAGGGCGGCGAACTGTGCCTGCATGTCGGTCGGGAACGCCGGGTACGGGGCGGTGCGCACGTCCACCGCCCGCAGCTCGCGCCCGCGCATGTCCACCTCGATCCAGTTGTCGCCGAGTGCGACTTCGGCGCCCGCTTCCCGCAGCTTGGCGAGCACCGCGTCCAGGTGATCGGGGCGCGTGTGCTTGATGCGTACGTGGCCGCGGCTGATGGCGCCCGCGACCAGGTACGTGCCGCTCTCGATGCGATCGGGCAGCACCTCGTAAGTGGTGCCGCGCAGCCGCGCGACGCCGTTCACGACGATCTTGTCGGTGCCGGCGCCCTGGATGTTGGCGCCCATGGCGGTGAGGAACTGCGCGAGGTCGAGCACCTCGGGCTCGCGCGCCGCGTTCTCGATGATCGTTTCGCCGTCGGCGAGCGTGGCGGCCATCATCAGGTTCTCCGTGCCGGTGACGGTCACGGTGTCGAGCACCAGCCGCGCGCCCTTCAGGCGCGCCGCGCGCGCCCGGATGTAGCCGCCCTCGATGGTGATATCGGCACCCATCGCCTGTAGTCCGGCGACATGAATGTTCACCGGTCGTGCGCCGATTGCGCAACCGCCGGGCAGCGACACGTCCGCGCGCCCGAAGCGCGCCAGCAGCGGTCCCAGCACGAGGATCGAGGCGCGCATGGTCTTGACCAGATCGTAGGGCGCGAAGCACTCGCGCACCGTCGAGGCGTCGACCTCGATGCGCATGCGCTCGTCGATGGTGACCGTGGCCCCCATCCGCCCCAGGAGCTCGACCGTCGTGGTCACGTCCTTGAGGTGCGGGACGTTCGCCACCACCACCGGATCATCCGCCAGCAGCGCGCCGGCGAGGATCGGCAGCGTCGCGTTCTTGGCGCCGGAGATGCGCACCTCGCCCTCGAGGGGTACCCCACCCTGGATCTGCAGCTTGTCCACGGCTCAACTCCGTCCGGACTCTTCAGGCGTCAGCGCCTCGATCGACAGGGCGTGAATCTCGCGGCCCATGCGCTCCCCGAGCGTGCGGTAGACGAGCTGGTGGCGCGCCAGGCTCTTCAGCTGCGCGAACTCGCGCGCCACCACGCGCGCGGCGAAATGGGTGTTGTCGTCCGATTCCACGCGCACCTGCGCTCCGGGCAGCCCGGCGCGGATCAGGCGCGCGACTTCTTCAGGGTTCATGGGCGGGATATTACATGGGCTCACCGCGCGCGCGCCTATAATGACTCGCATGGACCGTATGGACCGTATGGAGCCGCATCCTGCGGCGCACACCTCCCCCGTGCCAACCCCCGATGATGAGCAGCTGCTCGCCTCCGCGCGCCGCGCGCTCGGCA
>JBOIAH010000575.1:0-4569 GCA_050739055.1 Steroidobacteraceae bacterium
GGACCGCTCGGCGAGCTCCGCGCCGCAGCCCGCGCCGCAGCCCGCGCCGAGCGGTCCGGAAGCTCCGCCGCTTGCGGCAAAGAGCGTCGCGCGCGCCCCGGTGTCGCCGCCGCCAGGCCCCGCGACGAGCGCGGGCGGCGCGGCTTGGGTGGTACAGCTCGGCAGCTTCGCGAGCCGTGCGAATGCCGAACGGCTTGCCCAGCAGGTTCGCGGCCGGGGCTTTGCGGTTGGCGTTTCCCGTGCCGGCAGCGGGCGCCGCCTCTACCGGGTGCGGGTGGGGCCGGCGCGCGACCACGCGGCGGCGTTGCAACTTCAGGCGCGGCTGCGGGCGGCGGGCCACGGCGGCTCGATCGTGCCGAAGTAGCCGGACTTACGGCGTGTTACGCACCGCTGAAGCAGCCGGGCGAACGCTCTTGTACAATCCGCGCGCGCGTCACGAGCGCCGGCCTGGGTTTCAATGAATACCACCGACTACCTGGTCATTGCCGCGATCGTCATATCCGCAATCCTGGGTACGGCGCGCGGCTTCCTGCGCGAGGCGGTGGCTCTCGCGTCCTGGATCATCGCGCTGTTCATCGCCTGGCATTTCTCGGACCTGATCGAGCCGCACCTGGGGGGCCTGTTGGCCGGATCCTCGGTCAAGCCCTGGGCGGCGCGCGTGATCATCGTGCTGCTGGTGCTGCTGCTGGGCGCGCTCATCGGCGCGACGCTCGCGCATTTCGTGCGGCTGTCGATCTTCAGCGGCATGGACCGCCTCCTCGGCTTCGCTTTCGGGGTGCTGCGCGCAGTGGTGCTGTTCGGGGTGTTCGTCATCCTCGGTCAGCTGCTCAAGCTCGATGGCGAGCCCTGGTGGCGTCACTCGGCGCTCATGCCTTACGGCGAGTCGGTCGCCAACGGGCTGCGCACGCTGGTCGGCGAGCAGTGGGTGCCGCACCGCGGGGACGTGCAGGCATGAGCGCTTAAGGCGGCCGGCATGTGCGGCATCGTCGGCATCGTCGGCACCAGCGCGGTCAACCAGCGCCTGTATGACGCCCTGACCGTGCTGCAGCACCGCGGCCAGGACGCGGCCGGCATCGCCACCTCCGGCGACGGCGAGCTGTGCGTGCGCAAGGGCAGCGGCCTGGTGCGCGACGTGTTTCAGCAGCATCACATGCTCGAGCTCAAGGGCAACGTCGGCATCGGCCACGTACGCTACCCGACCGCCGGCTGCGACAGCGCCTCCGAGGCGCAGCCGTTCTACGTCAACGCGCCCTACGGCATCTGCCTGGGCCACAACGGCAACCTCACCAACGCGACCGAGCTCGCCGAGATCCTGATTCGCGAGGATCGCCGCCATCTCAACACCACCTCCGACTCCGAGGTGCTGCTCAACGTGTTCGCCTCGGAGCTGCAGCGGGTGGGTACGGCGCGCATCACGCCCGCGGACGTGTTTGCCGCCCTGAGCGCCGTGTATCGCCGCTGCCGGGGCGGTTACGCCGTGGTGGCCATGATCATCGGTCACGGCATCCTGGGGTTTCGCGATCCGCACGGCATCCGCCCGCTGGTGCTGGGCGAGCGTCGCACGCCGCGCGGCACGGAGTGGATGCTGGCCTCCGAGAGCGTGGCGCTCGACAGCCTGTCGTTCCGCTTGGTGCGCGACGTGGCGCCGGGCGAGGCGGTGTTCATCGACGAGGCCGGAAGCCTGCATGCGCAGCAATGCGTCGCGACCCAGCGGCACACGCCGTGCATCTTCGAATACGTCTACTTCGCACGTCCCGACTCCAAGATCGACAACATATCGGTGTACCGCGCCCGCATGCGCATGGGCGACCGGCTGGCGGACAAGATCCTGCGCGAGCATCCCAGCCACGACATCGACGTCGTGATCCCGATTCCGGACACCAGCCGCACCAGCGCGCTGCAGCTCGCGCAGCGGCTGGGCGTGAAGTATCGCGAAGGGTTCATCAAGAACCGTTACATCGGCCGTACCTTCATCATGCCCGGGCAGGAACAGCGCGAGAAGTCGGTGCGCCGCAAGCTGAACGCCATCGATCTGGAATTCCGCGGCAAGACCGTGCTGCTGGTCGACGACTCCATCGTGCGCGGCACCACGTCCGCGCAGATCATCGAGCTGGCGCGCGAGGCCGGCGCCACCAAGGTGTACTTCGCATCGGCCGCTCCGCCGGTGCGCTTCCCGAATGTCTACGGCATCGACATGCCCGCGGTGAGCGAGCTGGTCGCGAGCGGCCGGACGGTTGCGGAAGTTTCGGCCCTGATCGGGGCCGACTGGCTCATCTACCAGGACCTCGAGGACCTCATCGCGGCATGCAAGCACGAGGATGCGCGCATCGAGGAGTTCGACACGTCGTGCTTCTCGGGCCT
Source organism: Steroidobacteraceae bacterium (assembly GCA_050739055.1). Lineage (GTDB taxonomy): Bacteria > Pseudomonadota > Gammaproteobacteria > Steroidobacterales > Steroidobacteraceae > 13-2-20CM-66-19. The sequence goes on from JBOIAH010000575.1 coordinate 2,362, forward strand.
CTACGTCACCGGTGATGTCACCCCCGAGTACCTGGAGCGAGTGCAGCTCGAGCGCTCGGATGCGGCCAAGCTCGCGCGGCGCGAACGGCGCGCCCGGCTCAGAGTAGTCCGCGGGAGCTGAGCTGGCGGGCTTGAGCGACCCGCGCCGCGAGCTGCTGCTGGCTTTGCTGCAGGCGGCGCTGGCGCGCGTCGACGGGCGGCGCTGCGTGCGCGAGACGCTGCAGGCGGACCGCGGCGCGCGCTCGGGCGACCCCGTGTGGCTCGCCGCGGTCGGCAAGGCGGCGCCGGCCATGGCCCTCGGGGCCCACGACGTGCTCGGCGCGAACCTCGCGCAGCTGCTGGTGATCACCCGCGACTGCCACGCGCCCTCGCAATTGCTGGCGTTGCCCAACGTGGAGCTCATCGCGAGCGCCCACCCGCTTCCCGATGAGCGCTCGCTGCGCGCCGGGCAACGCCTGCTCGAGTGGGTGGATGCATTGCCGCCGACCGCGCAGCCGCTGTTGCTGGTGTCCGGCGGCGCATCCAGCCTGGTCGAGGTGCTGCCAGCCGGCACCACGCTGCCGGACCTCGAACGGTTCACGGCGCGCGAGCTGGCGGCCGGCACCGCGATTGGCGCACTGAACGCGCAGCGCATCGCGCGCTCGTGCATCAAGGGCGGACGGCTCACGGCCCGCTTGCGCGGGCGCGCGGCGCGCGCGCTGTTCGTGTCGGACGTACCCGGGGATGATCCGGCGCTGATCGGCTCGGGCCTGGTCGGCCCGGCGAGTGAGGGCGCCGATCGTGTCGCGCGCACGGTGGTGGCCTCGGTCGCCGGGGCCGTCGCCGGGGCGGCCGACGCGGCCCGCGCGCTCCGCCTCACCGTGCACGCGCCCGCGCAGCGCTTCGACGGCGATGCGGCACGACTCGCGGCGCGCTTTGCGCACGAGCTGCGCCTGTCGGGGAGCGAGGTGTGCGTGTGGGGCGGAGAATCCACCGTGCAGCTGCCGCCGCACCCGGGGCGCGGGGGGCGCAACCAGCACCTGGCGCTCGCCGCCGCCCGGCTGATCGCCGGCCAGGGGGACCTCATGCTGCTCGCCGCCGGCACCGACGGCACCGACGGCGTCACCGAGGATGCCGGCGCGCTGGTGGATGCGGACAGCTGCGCGCGCATCGCGCTCGGGGGGCTCGACGTCGATCGCTGTCTCTCGGGGGCGGATTCCGGCAGTGCGCTCGCAGCCAGCGGGGACCTCGTGCACACCGGCCCCACCGGGACCAATGTCGGGGACCTGGTGATCGGGCTGAAACTGTCGCCCGAGGCGGCCGCCCGCGTCGTCGTTGCGCACCGTGACGCTGCGCCCGCGCGCGTGCTGTAATCGCGCACCGATGCGCCTGCTGCTGATCGAGGAAGACGCGCACCGCTGCGCTCACGTCCGCGAGCGGCTCAGGTCGTGGCGCCCGCAGGCACGCCTCACGGTGCACAGCCCGCTGTCGCAGGGCGCACTTCCCGCGGAATTCCTCGCCCAGGGGTTCGACGCGGTGCTGCTGGCGGAGAGCTGGCCCGGCGGACGCGGACTCACCTGGGCACGCGAGCTCGCCGCTCGTGCGGGTTTCGCACCGCTCGTGCTGTTACGCCACAGCGCGGACCCGTCGGCCGCCGGCGAGGCGTGCGCGCTCGGCGCGTACAGCGTCGGCCCCGGGGAACTCGACGGCGAGGCGTTCACGCGGGTGCTCGCCGCCGCCGCGCAGCGCCAGGCCTATGCACGGGCGGTATGGCGCACGAGCAGCGCGGGACGCGAGGCGCAGCGCTTCGACGGGGCGTTCATCCGCGGCTACCGCCGCATCCGCCGGCTCAGCGCCGGTGCCCTGACCGACCTGTACGTGGCAGAGAGCGAGCGGGCGGGCATACTGGTCGCGCTCAAGGTCGCCCGCGACCGGCAGGACGAGCACGAGCCGGCCGATGTCTTGGGCCGCTTCCTGCAGGAATACGAGCTCGCGCAGCGCATCGACAGCCCGGGCGTCGTACGGCTGCATGACCTCGGGGTAAGCGACGAGCATGCGTGGCTGGTCATGGAATATTTCCCGCGCGGGGACCTGCGCAGGTACATGCGTGAGGGTATCGCGCCGCGCGAAGCACTGCGCTTAGGTGTAGCGGTGGCGCGCGCGCTGGCGAGCGTGCACGCCGCGGGCGTGCTGCACCGCGACCTGAAGCCGGGAAACGTCATGCTGCGC
>JBOIAH010000576.1:0-4764 GCA_050739055.1 Steroidobacteraceae bacterium
CGACCGAGGCAAGCGCAGCGCCGCCGGCCAGCCACTGTGGGGTGCGCGCGAGTATCCGGCGGCTCGCGGGCGCCGCCGCCGCAACTCCCAACAGCGCGCCGACCGCAAACCCCGCGACGTGTGCCACCAGGTCGGTCCCCTCGCCCGCCGAGCCGGTCCAGCCGAGCAGGATCACGCCCGCGATGAGCGGCCCCCAGCGGCGCACCCAGCGTTGCGGAAGGTGAAAGCGCTCGCGCCACGAATACGCCGACATGAGCCCCAGAGCTGTGAACACCGCGGTCGAGGCGCCGACCGCGCGATGCGCCGCGGGCCCGAAAAGACCCTCGAGGAGATTCGCGAGCGCCGCGCCCGTGACGATCAGGAACCACGCCGTTCCGCCGCCGATCTGACGCGCGGCAAGATAGCCGAACCATACTCCCGCGCCGAGGTTGGCGGCGAGATGCGGCCCGTCGAGGTGCAGCGTGAGCGCCGTCCAGGCCCGCCACCACTGCCCGGCCTGCACGCGCGCGCAATCGAGCTCGCCCACGTCGAAGGCATCCAGCCGCACGAGACCGTTGGAGATCGCGTAAGCGACACCCATCAGCGTCGCGACGTACACGACGCAACCGACCCAGGCGTGCGGGTGCAGGCGCGGCGGCCGCGGCGGCGGGGGTAGCGGGCGGTTCTCCGACTCGTACTGCGCAAGGTGGCGCGCCGCGGCGGGCGCATCAGGCACGGCAACCTGCAGCAGGAACTCGCCCCCGGCGCTCACCACCGCCCCCGCGACGCCCACTGCGGTGAGCACCAGCAGGCGCTCCTCGCACTCGCGCCGGCGGGAGTGTCGAAACACGGTTGCGGGCAGCTCCTCGCTCATCGGGGCCAAGTGGCTTGCCTGGATCAGGGGCTCTGGGTGCGCAGCTGCGACAGCGCGAGCATTTGCCGCACGCGGTCCCCAAGTATCTCGTGCAGCGCCTCGCTGGAATGCAGCAGCGCGAGCGGGCCGGGCACGTAGTCGATGACTCCGCGGGTGTGCGGCGTCCAGACATTGACCGGCGCCGGGTCGACCGTAAGTCCCGCGCTGGCAAACTCCTGCACCGCCCGCCACTCGTGGTTGGCGCTGGTGACCAGCAGGATGCGCGTGACGCCGGCGGGCTTCAGCAGCCGCGCCGAGAAACGCGCATTTTCAAAGGTGTCGCGCGAGCGGTCGTCCACCCAGCGGGTCTGGATGCCGAAGTCGCGCGCCAGCGTGCTGCGCATGGCGAGTGTCTCGCGTGCCGTCCCCGAGACCAGCACCGGCAGCCGGGTGCGGCGCGCGACGAACGCCCCGTAGTTCAGTCGCTCGAGCAACTCGAATCCCGCCGCCGGGTCCGCGTACTCGGGAGCCGTACTCCACGCCTCACCCCCGCCCAGGATGACGATCGCCTGCGCCCTCACCGGCCGAGCGAGATCGAGCGCCGGATAGCGCTGCGCCAGCCGCGACAACGCATCCCCCACCACCGGAGTGGAGAGCAGCCACAGCGCCGTCAGGCCCGCGACCAGCAGTGTCCACCCCGTTCTGCGCGCCGCGCCGCCCGTGCGCCGGCCCAGGAGCCACGCCCCGGCCGCCGCCAGTATCAGCGGCCCGGCGGGCGGCAGGATCAGCGTGCGCAGCAGCGTCTTGAGCGCGATGAACATGCTTGCCGCCTTGCCGCTTCAGATACGGATCGCCTGCCAGGCGCGCGAGCGCCAGCGCAGGAACAGCGTCGACCCCAGCACCATGACATAGATGAGTACCGCGACCCACCCACCCACCGCTCCCCAGCCGAACTGCGGCAGGAAATGCACCCAACCCTGTCCCGGCGCAAAAGTAAAGGCATGCGCCAGCGGCACGAACAGCAGCAACGCCACCGGCAGCACGAGCAGCGCCGGAATCCGCGCATCGCCCGCACCGCGCAGGCACAGGCTGCTGCCGAGATTCAGGCCGTCGAAGAACTGGTACCCCGCGGCGAGCCACAGCAGTTGCATCCCGAGCGCGACCGCGGCGGCGGAATCGGCGTCGTGCGCGCCGGCGAATAACGGCAGGATCCACGGGCCGCCGAGCGCAATCAGCACGCCGATTGCTCCCATGTACAGCGCCGCAAGCAGGATCACCCGGTTGCCGACCCGCTGCGCCCAGTCGCGCGCGCCGGCTCCGATCGATTGCCCGACGAGCGTGGTACCCGCCGAGGCAATGCCGTACCCGGGCATGTAGGCGAGCGAGGTGAGGATGGTGACCATCTGCGTCGCGGCGCCGCCGGCCGTACCGAGCCGCGTCTGCATCATCTGGAAGATCGCAAAACCCAACAGGTCGGCCGCGGGCGACAACCCCATCGGCACGCCCAGGCGCAGCTGCCGCAGCAGGCGGCCCGCATGCGGCCGCCACGTCAGGCGCGACTTGTAGAGGCGGTGGTAGTCGGCCCGCAGGAAAATCCCGACCGCGAGCAACAGCCCCAGCAGCTGGGCGGTGTTGGTGGCCCACGCGGAGCCGACGATGCCCCAGCCCAGCCGGAAAATGAACAGCTGATTGAGCAGGGCATTGGTGACGGTCGTCACGAGGGTGATCAGCAGCGTGAGCCGCGGGCGCCCCGTGCCGTTGAAGAATCCAAGCATCGCCCACACCGCGGCTCCCGCCGAGGCCCCGCCTACCCGCGGGAACCAGAAGGCGCCCGCCAGGCGCTCGATCTCGGGATCGAAGCCCAAGGGCGCGAACAGCAGGTGGCGGGCGGCGCCCACCAGGGCGAACAGCGGCGCGGCGCACAGCATCGCCCACAGCGCGGTCCAGGCAGCCTGCGAGGCGCGCCGGTAGCGGCGCGCGCCGTAGGACTGGGCGACGAGGGTCTGCACCGCGGTGCCGGCGCCGCCCAGCACCAGGATTGCCACCACCACCAGCCACTGCACGGCGCCCACCGCCGCCAGCGCCTTGGTGGAGATGCGGCCGATGAACCACATGTCGGTGAGATTGAGCACGATCTGCACCGCACTGTTGGCCATCAGCGGCAGCGCCAGCGCGAGGACCGCGCGCTGATCGACGTGCGCGTGCCCGGCGGCGTCGACGCGCCGCGCCGGCAGGTGCCCTGCGGCGCCGGCTGAGTGCTGCAGTGAATCCATGGCAACATCCCGAGGAATCGGTCATTCTCGCACATCAAATCCACCGCGATGAGGCTGCCATGGCGAGACGCATGAGGCCCGCAGCGGCTGCGCGCCGCGCACCGGCGCGCCGGCGCGGGCGGCTTGCGCCGCAAGCCAGGGCCCGCGGCCTGGATGCGACCGAAGTGGCCGCGCCGCTCGATGATCCGGCGGTTGCACCGCTCACCGCGCTGGTGCGCGCGGCCGGCGGCGCCCCGATCGGCGCCTATCGCGAACCGCTGGGCGGCCGCGCGCTGCTGCTCGCGAGCCTGCCGCTCGGCGCGGTGCAGCCAACACCGTTCCAACGCGACCTCTCGCCCACGCACGCCAAGCGCCTGGCCGAGAAGATCGACGAGACCCAGGCGTTTCTCGATCCGCTCATCGTCGTGCGCGGCGAAGACGGGCGGCTGTGGACCCCCAACGGGCGCCACCGCCTGGCGGCCGGCAAAGTGCTGGGACTCAAGCAGATCACGGCGCTCATCTCGCCCGACGAGACGCTGGCGTACCGCATACTCGCGCTCAACACCGAGAAGGCCCACAACCTCAGGGACCGGAGCCTGGAGGTCATCCGCATGGCGCGCAACCTCGCGGCGCGCCGCGGCCGGGAGCCGGAGACCCAATTCGCCGCGGAGTTCGAAGCCCCGGAACTGCTGACGCTCGGGATCGTGTACGAGGGCGCGGGGCGTTTCGCCGGCGGAGCGTACAGCGCGTTCCTGAAGAAGGTCGACCGCTTCAGCGAGCGCACTCTGGGCGCGAGCCTGCGCCAGCGCGAGGACTACGCCGCGCGCCTGCAGGAGATCGACACGCGCGTGAAGGGCATCGTCGCGACGCTGCAGGCACGCGGCTTCAAGTCCCCGTACCTGCGCAACTACGTCGTCGCGCGGATCAACCCGGTGCGCTTCCACAAGACCAAAAAGGGCGACGCCCGGCCGCCGATGCCGCTCGCGCAGGCGCTCACGCGCATGGCGGCGGCGGCGCGCACCTTCAACGTGGGCTCGGTCTCCAACTCCGATCTCGCCTGGGTCGCGGTGGGCGCAGGCGGCACCGACTAGTCAGCCCGCGGCTTGCCCTCAGCATCCGTGCCCCACAAGACGGGCACCGCGCCCGGCCCGCCGGCCGCCACCGAGGCCTCATAGAACCGGTCCGCAAGCGCCAGCCACTCACCCGGTGGAGCTAACCCTAGGATACACACGCGAGGTAGGTCCCGATGCTCGAGCCGGTAATGCAGTTCCGCTGTAACGCGAAGGTTGCGGGCGCGACGCCCGGGCTGCCCGATCTGTTGCTCATCGAGCGCGCGCGCGGCGCGGATATGCGCGCCATCGAGGCGCTCATGCGCCGTTACAGTCAGCGGCTCTTCCGGGTCGCCCGCAGCGTGCTCCCCGATGACGCGGCCGCCGAGGCCGCGGTGCAGGATGCGTATCGGGTCGCCTTCGGCGACCTCAGGCGCTACGAGCCCGCGGGAAAATTCGCCGCCTGGCTCACGCGCCTGACCCTGGAGCAGGCGCAGGGGCAGGCGCGGCGCGCCCCCGCGTGGCCGGCCCCGGCGCCGCCGGACCGGCAGCCGCTCGAGCTCGCGATCGACTCGCTCCCGGGTGTGTTCCGCACGGTGTTCGTGCTGCGCCTGGTCGAGGGGATCAGCGG
>JBOIAH010000577.1:0-4425 GCA_050739055.1 Steroidobacteraceae bacterium
GCAGGTATCCATGGGATGACGGCGCACGTCGATGACGGTGGCGTACGGCAGGATCGAATGGATCAGCCCGACATGGCTGAAGTTATTGGGGAGCTTGTCGGTGAAACGCTCCCGCCCGTGCCGCAGCGGCGCCGTTTCATCCAGGTAGCGGCGGCCGAGCGCCGTGAGCCTCTCCGGGGTGGCGGTGCCCGCCGTCTCGGGGTAGCCGTCGCGGGCCGCGGCCAGGTCGGCGAATTCCCCGACGATGTTGAGGATGTTGGGCAGCTCCATCGTGCCCTCGACGCGCGAGTGGCTGGCGAGGATCTGCTCCACGAGCGTGGAGCCCGAGCGCGGCAGCCCGACGATGAAGATCGGCGCGGCGCCCGGGTCGCCGCTGCCACGGCGGGCGGCGAAGAAAGCCGCATCGAAGCACCGGCGGATACGCGCGCCGCGGCGCTCGAAATCCGCGATGTCGAACGGCGCCTCGAGGCGACGCAGCGCGTTGCCCCGGACATAGCAGGCGAACGCCTCCGGATAGCGCTGGCGCTGCTCGAAGGCCTTCCCCAGCGCGAAGTTCAGCTGCGCCTCGTTGGAGCGATCGCGCCGATCGGCGAGCAGCAGCCGCTGCAGGGCCGAGATCTCGGCGTCGCTGAAGGAATAGTTCTTCAGGTCCGCGAGACTCCAGTAGGCCTCGGCACGGCCCGGGTCCATCCGCAGTGCCGCCTTGTAGGAGGCCTCGCTGTCGCGACGCCGGCCGAGCGTCTTCTGCACGTGTCCGATGGACATGCGCAAGCCCACCTCCTGGGGCCTGAGACGCGCCGCGCGCTCGTAGGCCTCGAGGGCCTCCCCCTGGCGCATGAGCCGGATCGCCACGCCCGCGACCGCGACCCAGGTCTGCGGGCTCTGGGGTTCGATCTTCACGAGGTAGCGCGTGGCGGCATCAGCCTCCTGGAGGCGACCCAGCGCCATGAGTGCCGGCGCGAGCCCCCGGTACGCGAGCGGGATATATTCGGACTGCTTCAGTGCATGGCGCAGCAGGCGCTCGGCGTCGCGCGGCACGTCGGCCGCGAGTGACAGCGCTGCAAGGCCGCACAGCGCCGCCACGTGACTCGCGTCCCGTTGCAGGATCCCGCGGAAAAGTTGCTCCGAGCGCTTTCGGTCGTCGGCCACGAGCGCCGCGGTCGCTTCCTCGACGCGCTTAAACTCCGGATCCGTGAGCCGCGCACGCTCGAAGGCGACCTGCGCGTCCTGATACTGCCCGAGATCGACGAGCGCATCTGCATAGGCCAGCCAGGCGCGATGGTGTTGCGGCGCCTTCTCCAGCACCCGCCGCACCTCTTCGCGCGCCTGCGCGGCGCGGCCGGCGCGCCGCTGCGCACGCGCGAGATCCACGCGCGCCTGCGCAAAGTCGGGTGCCCCCGCCAGCACGCGCTCGAGCATCGCGACGCTCTCTTCGATCCTGGCCTGGTCGAGAAGCGCTACGCCCAGGAGCCAGAGGCAATTCACCTCGCCGGGGGACGTCGCCTCGAGCGCCCGCAGCCAGCGCTCGGCCGTGGCCGTCTGCCCGGCGCGCAGCGCCGCGTGAGCCTGGCGGAGGCCCTCCTCGAATGCGGCGGGTGCGTTCGGCGCGCTCATGGTGCGTCAAGTGATGGCACCTCCAGTTTGCCTCGGCAACGGGGGCTCAGGCTACACTTCCCGCACCCACCGATCCGAAGGTGCGGGCACACCATCCAAACACCGCACATGCAACGCCTGCTGTCGATTCCCGCTGCCCTGGTCGCTTGCCTGGTGCCGCTCGCGGCGCAGGCGGGCCGCGCGCTGACGCCCGAGGACTGGTATCGATTCCAGGCCGTGTCGGATCTCACGATCGCTCCGGACGGCGCGGCCGTCGCTTACCTCGTGACGAGTTACGACCGGGAGTCCGACGAGAGCCGGAGCGCCCTGTGGATCGCCGACTGGGCGGGCCGGCAGAGCGTGCAGCTCACGCGCGGCGAGAGCGTGAGCGAGCCACGGTTCAGCCCCGACGGGCGCTACGTGAGCTTCCTGTCGGCGCGGCCTGCGGGGAGCAAAACCCAGCTGTGGACGCTCGATCGGCGCGGCGGGGAGCCGCGGCAGCTGACTCACGTCGACGGCGAGATCACGAGCTACCAATGGTCGCCCGACGGTCACCGCGCCGTGCTCGTGATGCACGCGGACGAGGATCCGAAGGCGCCCAGGCCCCTGGTCATCGACGCGTATCAGTTCAAGGCGGACACGATTGGCTATCTCACCGCCGGGTCGCGCTCACATCTGTACCTGCTCGATATCGAGAGCGGCGCCTGCCAGGCCATTGCGGCGGATCCGCAGCGCGCGCAGTCGCTGCCAGCCTTCTCGCCGGACGGGCGGCAGATCGCCTACCTGAGCAATTCCACTGCGGGACCGCGGGAAGCCGGCATCGATGAGGTCTGGCTCGTGGCGGCCGAGGCAGGCGCCAAGGCGCGGCGGCTCCTGTCGACCTGGTCACCCAACCAACAGCGGCTCGCATGGAGTCCCGACGGCAATCTCATCGCCTTTCTGCAGGGTGACGAGCTCAAATACAACGCCTACATCATGGATCGTCTTGCGGTGTGGGACGCGCACTCGGGCCGCGTGCGCGAGCTCACCGCGGGACTCGATCGCGCGGTACTCTCGCCGGCGTTCGCCGCGGATGGCGGCGCGATCCAGTTCGCGGTCGAGGACGACGGCGCCCAGTACCCGGCGCAGGTCACGCTCGCCACGGGTGCGATCGAGCGCCTCGCAGGCCCCATGGTCGTGCACGAGCTCGCCTCGGCGGCGGGCCACACGGCGGTGCTGGTCTCGAACGATCACTCGCCCGTGGAGGTGTACGCGCTCGAGCAGGGGCGGCTGCGCCCGCTGAGCGCCCACAACCAGGCACTGTTCGCCGGGCTCACGCTCGGCAGCGTGGAGGACATCGCCTTGCCCAGCCGGGACGGCACGCAGATCCATGGACAGATCGTGAAGCCCCCGGGGTTCGTGCCGGGGCATCGCTACCCGACGATCCTGTGGATCCACGGCGGGCCGAACGGCCAGGACGATCACTCACTCCAGCTCGAAGGCTACGGGCCGCCGCTCGAGCGGCAGCTGTTCGCGACGCACGGCTACATCGTGCTGGCCGTCAACTACCGCGGCAGCACCGGCCGCGGCGCGAAGTTCGCCCGCAGCATCCTCGGCGACTGGGGCCACAAGGAAGTCGAGGACCTGCTGGCGGGCATCGACTACGCGGTCGCACAGGGGATCGCCGATCCGGCGCGCTTAGGGATCGGCGGCTGGAGCTACGGCGGACTGCTCACCGACTACGTCATCGCGAGCGATCCGCGCTTCAAGGCGGCCATCAGCGGCGCGGGCAGCGGTAATCAGACCGCGATGTACGGCTCCGACGAGTACATCGTGGAATACAACGCCGAGATGGGGACGCCCTGGAGCAACACGGCGCTGTGGCTCAAGGTCTCCTACCCGTTCTTTCACGCGGATCGGATCCACACGCCCACGCTGTTCCTGGGATGTGACCAGGACTTCGACGTGCCCGTGGCCGGCGGCGAGCAGATGTACCAGGCGCTGCGCACGCTCGGTATCCCGACACAGCTCGTCGTGTACCCCGGGGAATATCACGTGCTGACCCGGCCGAGCTTTCTCGTCGACCGCTTCCAGCGCTACCTCGACTGGATGGCAAGGTACCTCGGGACGAGTTGTTGTCGGTCGGCAAGCCGCTGAGGCGTACCGCATGTCGCGTTGACGCCGGGAGCACGCGCGTCTAGTGTGATTCGCAATGCGAATTGCTGTTCGATAATAGCCTGATGCCCGCCACGACCACGACGGCGGCCGCCGCGCCCCCCGAGCGACACACAGTCCTGCACAGCTGGTGCATCCAGACGCAGTGGGATGCGCCGACCATCGTCGGCGGCGCGGGCGCGCGCCTCCACACCGCCGACGGACGCTCGATCCTCGACATGAGCAGTCTCGCCGAGTGCAGCAACCTCGGCCACCAGCACCCGCGGGTGGTGGAAGCCATCCGCAGCCAGGCACAGCAGCTGTGTTTCGTGACCAGTTCCTGGGGCGCAGACTCACGTGCGCGGCTCGCCGCGCTGCTCTTGGAAAAGTCCGGTTTCGCGGACGGGCGGGTGTTCTTCACCCTCGGCGGGGCCGACGCCAACGAGCATGCGGTCAAGTTCGCCCGCCAGGCGGGCAACAAGCCGCGCGGCTGGCTGATCACCCGCGAGCGCTCATATCACGGTGCGAGCTACGCGGCCATGGCCTTCTCCGGGGACTCGCGCACCGCGGGGCAGGCCGACCCGGAAGCCTTTCGAGTCGTGCACGTACCGCCCCCCTACGCGTATCGCTGCGCATTCGGCACCGGAAGCGACGCGGCCTGCGGCGTGGCCGCGGCCGGGAACATCGCCGGTCTCATTC
>JBOIAH010000578.1:0-9805 GCA_050739055.1 Steroidobacteraceae bacterium
ATGTACATCCTCGCCGGGATCCTGGTGCTCGGGCTCATCAGCAACATTCTCGTGCGCGCGGTGGCGGCGAAGCACTTCATGACCCCGGCGCAGGAAGCTGAGCTCGACGCCGCCGGCCGGCACGGCGGCGCCCCCGCACCCGCGTCCGCCGCCGGCGACGGCACTGCCTCGCCCGCCTGGATGGTGACGGCGGCGTGGGTGGCGGTCGGAGTTCCCATCGCCATCGGCGTGCTGGTGACGCTCAAGGAGGCCGCCAAGCTCTTTGGCCTCACGTGAGTGCTGCCGATTCGGCGGAGGAGAGAGATGGAGCGGGCTAACGGGTTCGAACCGTCGACCTGTACCTTGGCAAGGTACCGCTCTACCAACTGAGCTAAGCCCGCATCGGACCGAGGAGCGCGAATTCTATGTGCACCCCTTGGGAAGTCAAGGCGGGAGCGGTGTGTCGTCGGTCTTGGGCCTCCTCATGAACTGTTGAAATTACTGAGACTTACACAGGTTTATTGACGCCTTAGATCAGGCCAGGCCGCACGCAGGTACATCCCCATGGACACGAGCGTCGCGGCGGCGGCGAGTTCAGTGAACCAGACGCCGAGCCGGTAGGTGTCCATCCCCAGGAGCGGTGCACGGTACAGCATCAGCGCCAGCCCCACGATCTGCAGGATGGTCTTGTACTTGCCCAGCTGCGAGACGGCCACCTTGCGCCGCGCGCCGATCTCGGCCATCCACTCGCGCAGCGCGGAGATGGTGATCTCGCGGCCGATGATGATCGCCGCGGTGAGCACGATGAGCGCGCGCGGGTCCCTGCTCACCAGCAGCACCAGTGCCACGGCCACGATCAGCTTGTCGGCGACCGGATCGAGGAACGCACCCAGGCGCGAGGTCTGCTGCAGGCGCCGTGCGAGGTAGCCATCGAGCGAATCAGTGATTCCCGCGGCGGCGAACAGCAGGCCCGCGGCCGGATCCGCCCACGGATAGGGCATGTAGAACAGCAGCACGATGAGGGGTATGGCCGCGATGCGCAGCCAGGTCAGCGTGTTGGGTACATTCCAGAGCATCGCACCGCGCCTCTAAGAGCCCGGGTGCAAGTGATCATAAAGACTTCGCGCGAGCGTGGCGCCGATTCCTGCCACCTGGGCGAGATCGGCAACTCCCGCGCGCATGACACCCTGCAATCCGCCGAAGTGCCGGAGCAACGCGCGGCGCTTGGCCGGGCCCAGGCCCGGAACTACCTCCAGCACCGACTCGTTGTAGCGCCGCGCGCGCTTGCGCCGATGGCCGGTGATCGCGAAGCGGTGTGCTTCGTCGCGAATTCTTTGCACCAGACGCGAGCCCGGCGAATGGGCCTCGGGCGAGAGGGCCCCGGCGGCGCCGTACACGAACAGCCGCTCCTGTCCGGGCCTGCGGTCCGGTCCCTTGGCGACCCCGACCAGCGTCAGATCCGGGAAACCCAGCTCCGCCAGCACCGCGTGCACCTCGCCGATCTGACCCAGGCCGCCGTCGATCAGCACCAGATCGGGAGCCGGAACCTCCCCCTCGCGCACGTGCCGGTAGCGCCGCTCGAGCGCCTGGCGCAGCGCCCCATAGTCGTCCCCCGGCGTGACCCCGGTGATGTTGAAACGGCGATACTCCTTCTTGAGGGGACCTTCCGGCCCGAACACCACGCACGAGGCAACCGTGCCCTCCCCGCCCGTGTGACTGATGTCGAAGCACTCGATGCGCGCGGGCGGCTCCGGCAGGTCCAGCACGCGGGCGAGATCAGCCAGCATCGCCTCCACACCAGCGCGCTGCGCAAAGCGCATGCGCAGCGCGTGGCCCGCGTTCTCCCGCGTCAGCTCGACCCAGCGCACCGCGAGCCCGCGCAGCGGGCTTCTCACCTGCACCGCGTGCCCGGCCCGGGTGCTGAGCGCCTCGCCGAGCGCGGACATGTCTTCCAGAGGGCTTCCAAGCAGCACTTCCGGGGGCGGCTCGGTGCCGGCGTAGTACTGCATGACGAAGGACGCCAGCGCCTCGTCGCTTTCCGCCAATGGGGCGCGGGGAAAGTAGCTCGTGGTGCCGAGATTGCGCCCGCCGCGCACCAGCATGACGCTCACGGCGTACTCGCCCGCCTCCCCGACGATGGCCAGCACGTCCACGTCGCGCTCGCTTTCCGCCGTCACGATCTGCTGTGCCTGCACGCGTTGCAGGGCGGCGAGCTGATCGCGCAGCTGCGCCGCGCGTTCGAATTCCAGCCGGCTGACCGCCGCCTCCATCCGCGCCTGCAGCTCCGCATTCACCTCCTCGCTGCGGCCCTCGAGCACCTTGACCGCGGCGGCGATGTCCTGTGCATACGCGGCGCGCGTGATGAGCCCGACACACGGCGCGGAGCAGCGCCCGATCTGATGCTGCAGGCACGGCCGGCTGCGGTTGGCGAAGAAGCTGTCGCGGCAGTTGCGGATGCGGAACAGTCTCTGCAGCTGATTGAGCGTATCGCGCACCGCACCGGCATTGGGGAACGGCCCGAAATAGCGCCCCGGGGCGCGCCGCGAGCCGCGATAGAAAACCAGCCGCGGAAACTCGTGTTCCACGTACAACTGCACGTAGGGAAAGCTCTTGTCGTCGCGCAGCACGATGTTGAAGCGCGGCTTGTGAGCCTTGATGAGGTTGTATTCGAGCAGCAGCGCCTCGGTCTCCGAGTTCGTGACCGTGACCTCGATCGCGGTGATCTGCGCGGTGAGCGCCTGTACCTTGGGGCTGACGTTACGGGGCGCGAAGTAGGTTCCGACACGGTCCCTGAGACTGCGCGCCTTGCCGACGTACAGCAGCTCGTGGTCCGCCCCGAACATGCGGTACACCCCCGGGCGCCGCGGCAGTGAGGCGATGTATTCCTTGTGATCGAACACCGTCAGGCTATCTCTTCCGCACTCCCCAACCCCGCAAGCTCACACGCCCGCCGCACCACGTCGCGGAACATGGCCGGCGTCAGCCGCCGGGTCGAGGTGTTGTAGCGGCTGCAATGATACGAGTCGATCAGAGTCCTTGCCTCCTCCAGCGCGTGCTCGCGCCCGTGCCGGAACGGATGACGGCTGCGGGCGAGTCCCCGCGCGAGCAGCACCGCGTCGTGGGCGATGCGCCCGAGCGCGAGGTACACGCGCACCGCGGACAGCTGCGCGAGCTCTTGCTGCAGCCACGCGTTGCAGCGGCGGATCTCCTCCGGCAGCGGCTTGTTCCCCGGCGGGGCACACTTGACGGCATTCGCGATGCGGGCGTCGAGCAGTGCGAGATCATCGCTGGCGGACGCCGAACCCGGCGCGCTCGCGAGTCCCTGCTCGTACAGTGTCCGGTACAGCAGGATCCCGGCATGATCGCCGGTGAAGGGCCGGCCGGTGCGGTTGGCGCCGTGCATCCCCGGCGCCAGTCCCACGATCAGGATGCGCGGCTGCGCCGCGCCGAAGGACGGCACCGGACGCGCCCAGTAGTCCGGCTCGCGTTTGCGGGTTGCCTCGAGGTACGCCGCGAGGCGCGGGCAGCGCGTGCAATCCGGATCGTAGGCGGGGCTGCGCTTAGGCGCGATCATCCGAAGCTTCGGGCAAACCTGCAAGACTTACGGTGCCGGGCCCCGCTTGTTGGCGCGCCGACCGTGGCTGCGCTCGGCGATCAGCATGGCAAGCTCGAGCGCCTGCTCGTGATTCAGGAGCGGATCGACGGTAGAGCGATAGGCCCGCTGCAGGTCCTGGTCGGTGAGTCCGCGCGCGCCCCCGGTGCACTCCGTGACATCCTCCCCGGTGAGCTCGATGTGCACCCCGCCGAGATAAGAGCCCAGATCCTCATGGATGCGGAACGCCTGCTCCAGCTCCTTGAGTATGTTCTCGAAGCGGCGCGTCTTGATGCCCCCGGTGGTGGTCTCGGTGTTGCCGTGCATCGGATCGCACACCCACAGCACCGTCTGGCCGGTCTGGCGCACCGCCTCGATGGCCTTCGGCAGCGCGGCGGCCACGTCGCGCGCCCCGAAGCGGTGAATCAGAGTGAGCCGCCCGGGCTGGTTCTGCGGGTTGAGCGCCGTCACCAGCCCCTGCAGCCACGCCGCATCCATGGCCGAGCCGACCTTCACGGCGATGGGATTGGTGATGCCGCGAAAATACTCGAGGTGCGCGCCGCCGAGCGCCGCGGTGCGCACACCGATCCACGGCAGGTGGGTTGACAGGTTGTACCAGCGGTTCTGCCGCGGAATGAAGCGCGTCTGCGCCTGCTCGTAGTGCAGGTGCAGGCCCTCGTGGCTCGCGTAGAAATCCACCAGCGTCGCTTCGTGGACCTGGCGGCCGCTGATGCCCTCGAAGAAATCCAGCGCATCCCCGATCGACTTGACGATGCGCTGATAGCCGTCCTTGAGCGGCGCGTGCTGCACAAATCCCAGGTCCCAGTATTCCGGGTGGTGCAGATCGGCGAAGCCTCCCTCCACCAGGGCGCGCACGAAGTTCAGCGTGAGCGCGGCACGCTCGTAGCCGCGCAGCAGCAGCACCGGGTCCGCGGCGCGGGCCTCGGCGGCGAATTCCGGGCGGTTCACCAGATCCCCGCGATAGCTCGGCAGCGTCACCCCGTCGCGGGTCTCGGTGTCGGCCGAGCGGGGCTTGGCGTACTGCCCGGCCATGCGCCCGACCCGGATGATCGGCTTCTTCAGGCCGTGCAGCAGCACCAGGCTCATCTGCAGCAGGATCTTGAGCTTCTTCGCGATCGTGTCCGATTCGCAGTCGGCGAACACCTCCGCGCAGTCCCCGCCCTGCAGGAGAAAGGCCTCACCGCGTTGCGCCGTGGCGAGCCGCGCCCGCAGCGCCTCGACCTCCCAGGAAACGACGATCGGCGGCAGCCGCGAGAGCTGCGCGACGGTCCGCTCGAGCGCCTGCGGATCAGCGTAAACCGGCTGCTGCTGGGCGGGACGGGCCTGCCAGCTGGCGCTGTGCCAGGCGGTCGTGGTCTCGGGGGAGCGCATCTCATTGATCCTAGCACGCGCACCCGGGACCCTTAACCGCACCGCCCAAGGAAAGCCGGCCCCGTACTGGCGCCGCGGGCGCTTCGCGGGCAGAATGCGCCCCGTTTCACGAGGGGCCCCATGCATCGCGTACTGATCCTCGGCGCCGGCAAGATCGGCGCGCTGATTTCCGGATTGCTCGCCGAATCCGGCAGTTACCGGGTTCTGCTGGGCGACGTGGACGGCGCCGCCGCCGAGGCGGTGGTGCGCGCGCACGCGGCCGCGAGCCTGGCCGCCTTCACTCTCGACGCCGCCCAGGGTGCGGGGCTCGAGCGGCACCTCACCACGCATCCCGTCGATGCGGTCATTTCGAGCCTGCCGTACTACTGCAACGTCGGGGTTGCCGAGGCCGCCCGGCGCGCGCGCACACATTACTTCGATCTGACCGAGGACGTCGAGGTCACGCGCGCGGTCCGCGCCATCGCCGCCGGGGCAGCCCAGGCATTCGTGCCCCAGTGCGGACTGGCCCCGGGCTTCATCAGCATCGCAGCCGCGGAGCTGATCACCCACTTCGAGGAGCTGCGCGCGGTGAAGCTGCGGGTCGGCGCCCTGCCCCAGCATCCCAACAACGTGCTCAAGTACTCCCTCACCTGGTCCACGGAAGGGCTCATCAACGAGTACGGCAATCCCTGCCAGGCCGTCAGCGACGGGCGTGTGCTGGAAGTGGCGCCGCTCGAGGGACTCGAGGAAATCGAGATCGACGGCACGCTCTATGAAGCGTTCAATACTTCCGGCGGCCTGGGATCGCTCGCCGAGACCCACGGCGCGCACTGCGAGACCATGAACTACAAGACCATCCGCTACCCCGGCCACTGCGAGCAGATGCGCCTGCTGATGAACGATCTGAAGCTCAATCACGACCGCGGCACGCTCAAACGCATTCTCGAGAACGCCGTGCCGCAGACCCTGCAGGACGTGGTGATCGTCTACGCGGCGGTCACCGGCCGGCAGGATGGGCAGCTGCGCGAGGAGAACTACGTCAACAAGATCTACCCGCAGGTGATCGCCGGCCGGCTGTGGTCTGCGATCCAGGTGGCAACTGCCGCCGGGATCGCCGCCGTGGCCGATCTCGTGCTCGAGCACCCGGGCAAGTACCGCGGCTTCGCAGCGCAGGAGCAGTTCCGTCTCACCGACATCCTCGCCAACCGCTTCGGGCGCTACTACGCCCCGGGGGGCACCAAGCAGGTCTCCGGCGAGGTGGTCGTGTCGGGCAAGGCCGGTCACCAGCGCCGTCAGAAGGTTGCGGCCCGGTGAGCGGCGTGGACATCAACTCACTGCTCGGTCGGCTCGAGCTCTGCGCCGTCAACCCGGGCGCCTGGTCCGGGTCGCACGGCTGGTCGGCGAGCGCCGCGGGTGCGCTGCTCAACGTGAAGAATCCCGCCAGCGGCGCGCTGCTCGCGCAGCTGCGCCCGGCCACCGCCGAGGATTACGCTCACCTGATCTCGAGCGCGCAGCAGGCGGCCGCCGCCTGGCGCGAAGTTCCGGCTCCCAAGCGCGGTGAGGCCGTGCGGCTCCTCGGGGACGAGCTACGCCGGCACAAGAACGACCTCGGCACGCTGGTGTCGCTCGAGAACGGCAAGATCCTCGCCGAGGGCCTGGGCGAAGTGCAGGAGATGATCGACATCGCCGACTTCGCCGTCGGTCAGTCGCGCATGCTCTATGGGCTCACGATGCACTCCGAACGGCCCCGGCACCGCATGTCCGAGCAGTGGCATCCGCTGGGCGTCGTCGGGATCATCTCGGCATTCAACTTCCCGGTGGCGGTGTGGGCCTGGAACGCGCTGCTCGGCGCGGTGTGCGGCAACGCCTGCGTGTGGAAGCCCTCCCCCAAGACTCCCTTAAGCGCGCTCGCGGTCCAGCAGCTGTGCAACCGCGTGATGCACGCCGCCGGCCTGCCGGCGATCTTCCAGGTGTTCGTCGACGCCGGTACCGAGCTCGCCACCCGCTTCGTGGAAGACCGCCGTGTCGCACTCATCTCCTTCACCGGCTCCACCGATGTGGGCCGCAGCGTCGGCGAGCGCGTCGCCGCGCGCCTCGGCAAGAGCCTGCTCGAGCTCGGCGGCAACAACGCCGTGATCGTGGATGAGACCGCGAACCTCGAGCTGGCCGTGCCCGCCATCGTGTTCGGCGCGGTCGGGACCGCCGGGCAGCGCTGCACCAGCACCCGTCGCGTGTTCGCGCACCAGGGGATCGCGGCCGAGCTCGAACGGCGCCTGGTACAGGCCTACCGCCAGGTACGCGTCGGCGATCCCCTCGAGAGCGGCACGCTCATGGGCCCGCTGATCGACGCATCCGCCGTGGAGCGCTATCAGGCGGCACTAGCCGCGGCGCGCGCGGCCGGCGGGGAGCTGCTGTACGGCGGCAACGCGCTCATGGGGCCCGGTAACTTCGTCGAGCCCGCGATCGTGCGCGCCCGCAACGAGTGGCCCATCGTGCAGACCGAAACCTTCGCGCCGATCCTGTACCTGATTCCGGTGCCGTCCCTCACCGCCGCCATCGCCGCGCAGAACGCCGCCGCACACGGCCTGTCCTCGGCGCTGTTCACCGACCGCCTGCAGAGCGCCGAAGCGTTCCTGTCGGCATCGGGGAGTGATTGCGGCATCGCCAACGTCAACCTGGGCACGTCGGGCGCGGAAATCGGCGGAGCCTTCGGCGGAGAGAAGGACACCGGCGGCGGACGCGAGTCCGGCTCGGATGCCTGGAAGGCCTACATGCGCCGCCAGACCAACACCGTGAACTGGAGCCGCGAGCTGCCGCTCGCCCAGGGGATCGAGTTCAAGGTCGAGCCGTAACATCCGCGGGGAGGCTCGAGCGTCAGCGTCCGGGCAGGCGCAGCGAGAAGCGCGCTCCCCCCAGCGGTGAGGCGTCTACTTCCAGGCGGCCGCCGTACAGGTCGACGGTGTCGCACACCATGGCCAGCCCGAGCCCGTGCCCCGGCACGTTCTCGTCGGCACGCACCCCGCGTTGCAACACGCGCGGGCGATCCTGCTCGGAAATTCCCGGACCGTCATCCTCCACGGTGATACTCAGGCGCTCGCGCGGCGCGGCGTTCTCGCCGCTCCCCGCGGTGAGGCGCACGCGGCCGCGGCACCATTTGCAGGCGTTCTCGAGCAGATTCCCGAGCAGCTCCGTGAGGTCGACGCGGTCGCCGATGAACTGGCTTGCGGGCGCGACCGCGAGCTCGATCGACAGGTCCTTGTGCGCATACACCCGAAGCAGTGCGCCGCGCAGCTCGGCCGCCACCTGTGCCACCTCCACCGGGGCCTGCCCGAGCAGGGCGCCACCGGACGCCGCGGCCCGCTTCAGCTGGCGCTCGATGATGCCGGTCATCCGGTCAATCTGCACACTGATCGCAGCTGCGTTCGCCTGTGCGGGCAGGCTCGCACGTATCACGGCGAGCGGCGTCTTCAGGCTGTGTGCCAGGTTCCCGAGCGTGTCGCGGTAGCGGGCCACGCGCTTGCGCTCGCCCGTCAGCAACGCGTTGAGGTTGGCGGCAACGCCGGAGAGCTCGCGCGGATAGCCGGCGCCGAGCTTCTCGCTGCGCGCCTCCTCCACCTCGTGAATCTCGCGCTCCATGCGCCGCACCGGCGCGAGCACCCAGTGCAGCAACGCCGCCAGCGTCACCAGCAGCACCAGCATCAGCCCGATGAACCAGCCGACCAGCTCCTGCCGGAAGCGCGACAGCTGCTCCTCGTAGGGGCTGAGGCTCACCGCGACGCTTAAGGTGAGCCCGAGCGGTTCGTGCGGGTCGTCCGCGAACTGGATGGCGCGGCTCTCGATCGCCACGCGGTCGCGTCCGAAGGTCGCGTAGGAAAGGCGGCGCTCGCCGCGCCTCAGCAGCGGTCCGAAATCCCCGCCCAGGCCCGCGGTGGACGGCGAGCGCCATTGGTGGTGCTGCGAGCGGATCTCGGCGTACAGCCCCGAGCGCGGAGTCGCCAGCCGTGAGTCGAGCGCGTGCGGCGCCGGCGCGTAGCCGCCGGCGGGCTGCGGCTCGGCCGCCGCAATCAGGGCCACCATCTGTGAGTCCAGCAGTTCCTGCAGGGAGCGGTCGGAGAGTGCGCGAAAGCCGGTGTCGAGCACCAGCATCATCACGCCGAAGAACAGCCCCAGCGGCACGGACACCGAAACGAGCAGCCGCCGACTGAGCGAATGCACGGTGGCGGGGGCGGGTCCGGCTATGACGCCTGGTCGCGCGGCAGCGCGAAGCGGTAGCCGCGTCCCCGCAGCGTCTCGATCGGGTGCAGCTCATCGTGCGGGTCGAGCTTGCGGCGCAGCCGCCCGACCAGCACCTCGATCACGTTGCTGTCGCGCTCGAAGTCCTGGTCGTAGAGCCGCTCGGTCAGCTCGCTCTTGGAAATCACATCCCCGGCGCGCAGCATCAGATGTTCGAGAATGCGGTACTCGAAGGTGGTGAGCTCGACGCCCGAGCCGTTGACCTGCACGGCCTGGGCACGCGTATCCAGCGCGACCGGCCCGCACTTCAGCAGTGGGCTCGCCCAGCCGCCGGCCCGGCGCAGCAGCGCCTGCAGGCGCGCCAGCACCTCCTCGAAGTGAAACGGCTTCGCGACGTAGTCATCCGCGCCGGCCTGCAGGCCCTCGACCTTGTCCTGCCAGTTGGCGCGCGCGGTGAGAATCAGGATCGGATAGGTCTTGCGCGCCGCCCGCAGGCGCCGGATCACCTCCAGCCCCGCGAGCCCGGGCAGCCCCAGGTCGATCACGGCCACGTCCAGCGGGTACTCCAGTCCGCCGAACAGGCCCTCATTGCCGTCGGCGGCGGCATCGACCGTGAAGCCGGCCTCCACC
>JBOIAH010000579.1:0-1033 GCA_050739055.1 Steroidobacteraceae bacterium
GTCCCGTGTCGGCGGTATCCAGCACGTCGAGCACGTTGACGAGCTTCGTCGGCGCGCGCAGGTGAATCGACTCCGTGTCCGCGTGCGCAGTCCCTGGGTAGGCCTGGCGGAGGTTGACGAGGCTCCAGAGCGGTTCGTTCGCGGCGAGCTCGGCTATGACCGGGGCCACCTCGAAGCCGCGGACCAGCCGCCGGAAGGTCGGCCACTGCTCGCTCACAGGATCCCAGCCCCGACGTTCACTTCGGGCGGCGCGTTGAAGTTCGGCTCACCGCGGTGTAGCCCGCGCGCGCCCAAGTACTGATCGCGCAGGTCGACGACGATCGGCCGATTGGTGCCCGGCTGCAGGATTGGCACGTTACCCATCGTGAGCCGGTAGCGCCCGGCGCCCACGCCGCCCACTTCCTCAAGCCCGTAGCCGCGGATCTGATCGAGGAACTCCTCCGGTGGCCCCTTCTGTTCGCTCGCGGGGTAGAGCTGGCTCACGGACGTTGCGACCGCATCGTGCACGTACCCGGAGAAGCCGCTCGGGTCCATCCCGCGCGGCACGCTCACCGTGTTCGGGCCGAACTGCACGCGGTTGCCGAGTGCGATCTGGAGCGCCTGCGTGCGCAGCGTGGGGTTGTCCTGGCCGCTTATGTTGCCGCTCTGCGCGAGGAGCGAGGCATACGCGTCCTTGAAGACCGAGTAGTAGTTGTCGGCGAGCTGCGGGCGGTCCCGGAACATGTCGCCGGCCGCCTGCGAGAACCGCGCGCGCAGCCCCGTCGGGCCGGCGTCCGGTGGCATCGGCATGCCGCCCTTCAGCGCCCCCTTGCCGGTCTCGATCTCCGGTGCGCCGGCGGCGAGCCCGACGCCGGTGCCCTTGGCCTTCGCCCAGTTTGGGTTCAAGAGATCCTCGCCCTGCATGATCGCCTGCACGTCCGAGAGGCGCGGGGCGTAGCGCTGGTCGAACCAAGAGGGGGTCGCTGAGGGGGCCTGGCTTCCGACGAGCTCGCCGGCGATCGCCGTCACCGGGGAGTGGGGGGCGATCTGGTCC
>JBOIAH010000580.1:0-3341 GCA_050739055.1 Steroidobacteraceae bacterium
GTCCGCAGCCCAGGCGGCCGCCGCACCGCTGCTCGAGACGCGCCGGGCGGCACGCCCGGGTACTCCCGCCGCGCAGCTCGCCCGTCCGCCGGCCGCGCTTCCGGGGGCGCGGAGCGCAGGCGTTACACCGCAGGCGGACGGCGACGACGTCGAGGCGGCGGAGCCGGGAAGCCTGCTGGCCGGGCCGCGCGATGTACAGCCGTACATCGTCAAGCGCGGCGAGCAGTACATGAGCAAGGAGCAGCTCGCTCACTTCCGCATCATCCTCAACAGCTGGAAGCGCGACCTGATGGTCGAGGTCGACCGCACGGTCTCGCACATGAAGGACGAGGCCGCGAACTTCCCCGATCCCAACGATCGGGCCACGCAGGAAGAGGAGTTCAGCCTCGAGCTGCGCACGCGCGACCGTGAACGCAAGCTCATCCGCAAGATCGACGACGCCCTGAAGCGCATCGACGACGGCTCCTACGGCTACTGCCTCGAGACGGGCGAGGAAATCGGCATCAAGCGCCTGGAGGCGCGCCCCGTGGCGACGCTCAGCATCGAAGCGCAGGAGCGGCGCGAGCGGCGCGAGCGCCAGTACGGCGACCGCGACGACCGCTATCGCTAGCGCCCGGCACCCTTATGTCGGGCGTTTCGCGCCCTCGCCCACCGGCTCCCTGCACCTGGGTTCGCTCGTCGCGGCCCTCGGAAGTTTCCTCGATGCGCGCAGCCGCGATCTGCTCGAACAACACCCCCTGCTGGCCCTTGACCCCGGGGCGGCGGGCGACCAGCTGCATCAGGCACTTACGCTGCTGCAGCAGAACCCGCCGCCCAAGCTCAAGCTGGAACCTGTGCAGGTTCTGCTTGAGTGGGCGCGCCAGCACTGGGATCTGGACGCATTCCAGGGTTTGAAGCAGGTCTGCCTGAGGGCGCAGCGCGCGAGCGGCGCAGGCCGGCTGAAGGTGTCAGGAGTTGGGTTCGCAGTGCCGATGTACTAAGGTAGCCGCTGAACGCCTAAGCACTATGGAAGGTGCATCACCCATAGTGAGGGACGTGCGATGAGCGAGCCGCGCACCATAAAAAAGTATCCCAACAGGCGGTTGTACGATACGGTCGAGAGCCGGTACATCACCCTCGCCGACATCCGCCGGCTGGTGCTCGAGCACGTCGATTTCGTCGTCATCGACAAGCGCACGCAGGCCGACATCACGCGCTCGATTCTGCTGCAGGTCATTGCCGAGCAGGAGCACGGCAGCGAGCCGCTGATGAGCCAGGACTTCCTGTCGCAGGTCATCCGCTCCTACGGAGTGGCGACGCGGGGAACGATCGGCAGCTACCTCGAGCAGAGCCTGCGCCAGTTCGCCAGCCAGACCGCGGGACGCGGTCCACAGAGCTGAGGCACGGGGCACGAAAGCCGCGCCTTTTGCGGCCGGCACCTAATCTAAGCTGATGTCCGAAAAAATCGCCGGCAGCAGGCGATTTTTTCCCATGGATTAGTGCGGCGCTTCGACGTCGCGCATCGAGAGGCGGATGCGCCCCTGGCGATCGACCTCGAGCACTTTGACGCGGATGACGTCGCCTTCCCTGAGCTTGTCGCTCACCCGCTCGACGCGCTCGTTGGAAATCTGCGAGATGTGCACCAGGCCGTCGCGCCCGGGGAGGATGGTCACGAACGCGCCGAAGTCCATCAGCCGCGCCACCTTGCCTTCGTAGATGCGGCCCACCTCGACGTCGGCGGTGATGAGCTCGATGCGCCGCTGCGCTTCACGGCCTGCCGCGCCGCTCACCGAGGCGATCTTGACCGTGCCGTCGCTCTCGATGTCGATGGTGGTGCCGGTCTCCTCGGTGATCTGGCGGATGACCGCGCCGCCCTTGCCGATCACGTCGCGGATCTTCTCCGGATCGATCTTGACCGTAATGATCGACGGCGCCCATTCGGACATCTTGTCGCGCGGCTCGCGGATGACCCGGTTCATCTCCGCGAGGATGTGCAGGCGCGCATCAAGGGCCTGATCGAGCGCGACGCGCATGATCTCGGGCGTGACACCCTCGACCTTGATGTCCATCTGCAGCGCCGTAACGCCGTCCTTGGTGCCGGCGACCTTGAAGTCCATGTCCCCGAGATGATCCTCGTCGCCGAGGATGTCGGTCAGCACCTTGTAGCGTCCCCCTTCGAGCACCAGCCCCATGGCGACGCCGGCCACCGGGGCCTTGATCGGTACACCCGCGTCCATCAGGGACAACGACGTGCCGCACACGCTCGCCATGGAGCTCGAGCCGTTGGATTCGAGAATCTCCGACACCACGCGGATCACGTACGGGAAGGTGGTCATGTCCGGCATGACCGCGTGCACGCCGCGGCGTGCGAGGTTGCCGTGGCCGATTTCGCGCCGCTTGGGACTGCCCATCATCCCGGTCTCGCCCACCGAGAACGGCGGAAAGTTGTAATGCAGCATGAACGGCTCGCGCCGCTCACCCTCCAGTCCATCGATGATCTGCGCATCGCGCGTGGTGCCGAGCGTCGTGACCACCAGCGCCTGGGTCTCCCCGCGGGTGAACAGCGCCGAGCCATGGGTACGCGGCAGCAAGCCGACCCGCACGCTGATCGGGCGTACGGTGCGGGTGTCGCGCCCGTCGATGCGCGGCTCGCCGTTGAGGATGCGCTGACGCACGATGTTGCTCTCGAGCTTGAACAGCACGCTCTCCACCGCTTCCGCGGTCCACCTCGGCTGCTCCCCGCCGGCGAGCGTGGCGAGGGTCTGGGTCTTGATTTCCCCGAGCCGCGCGTGGCGCTGCTGCTTCTCGGTGATGGTGTAGCCTTGCGCGAGCGCCGCCTGCGCATGCAGCGTGACGGCGGCGGTCAGTTCGGCGTTGTCCGCGGGCGGCTGCCAGCTCCAGCGCGGCTTGCCGGCCTGTGCAGCGAGCTCCTTGATGGCGCGGATGGCGACCTGCATCTGCTCGTGGCCGAACACGACCGCGCCCAGCATGACCTCCTCGGACAACCCCTTGGCTTCGGACTCGACCATCAGCACCGCGTGCTCGGTGCCTGCCACCACGAGGTGCAGCAGCGACTCGGTGAGGTCCTTCGCCGTCGGGTTGAGCAGGTAGCGGCCGTCCTTCCAGCCCACGCGGGCGGCGCCGATGGGGCCATTAAAAGGAATGCCCGAGAGCGCCAGCGCCGCCGAGGCGCCCACGAGGCCGGGAATGTCCGCGTCGATGTCCGGGTCCATCGACAACACCGTGGCCACGACCTGCACGTCGCAGTAGTAGCCGTCCGGGAACAGCGGCCGGATCGGGCGGTCGATCAGGCGCGACGTCAGGGTTTCCTTTTCCGACGGGCGCCCTTCGCGCTTGAAGAA
>JBOIAH010000581.1:0-4142 GCA_050739055.1 Steroidobacteraceae bacterium
CGCGCGGGCCGGCTGGCCGTAGGAGCACAGGGCCGGCGGGCTGCGCTCGCCCTGCGGCAGCAGGCGCCGGGCGACGAACTCCACGCGCACGTCCGCGGGGGCAAGTCCGTTGAGCGCCGCCGCGACCCGCAAGCGCAGCCGCTCCCCGCGCGGCAGGTCGCGCGCCGCATCGCTGAGGAGCTTCAGGCTCACCTTCGGCCAGGCCTGGCGCACCCGCTGTTTCCACTCGGCGAGCGTGCGCGCTCCGGTGAACCCTTGCGCGGCGAGGCGCCGGTACTGCGCGATCGCCGGCTGGTACAGCCCGCGCGTGTAGTCAAACAGCACGCGGCGCATGTTGAATCGCGGGATGACGGTCATCATGGCGCGCTTGCTGCGCCTCACCCACTCGACCGGGCAGCCGGCGGCGTTGCGCTCGTAGTACAGCGGCGCCACCTCCTCGGCGAGGGTGTCGAGGACCAGGTCCGCCTCGAGCGCATCGCGGCGCTCCGGATCCTGCACGTTCGCCGGCGGGATGCCCCAGCCGTTGTCATGCATCCAGCCCTCCGCCCACCAGCCGTCGAGAATGCTCAGGTTGAGGCGCCCGTTGATCGCCGCCTTGATGCCCGAGGTACCGCTCGCCTCGAGCGGGGCGATCGGGTTGTTGAGCCACACGTCGACACCGGACACCAGACTGCGCGCCAGCTGCAGGTCGTAGTCCTCCAGAAAGACGATGCGCCCGAGGAACTCGTGGCTCATCATGAGCTGGCGGATCTCGCGCAGCACCTGCTTGGCGGGCTCATCGGCCGGATGCGCCTTGCCGGCGAGCAGCAGCACGACCGGCGCTTCCGGGTTGTTGACCAGGCGCGCCAGCCGCGCGCGATCCCGCAGCAGGAGCGTGGCCCGCTTGTAGGTGGCGAAGCGCCGCGCGAACCCCAGCGTCAGCACCCCGGGGCGCTGCGGATCGAGCCAGCGAATGACGTGGCGCAACTGCGCGGGACTCAGGCCCTTGCGCTCGTACTCGCGCTGCAGCCGCTCGCGCACGCTCGCCAGCATGCGCGACTTCACTTCCTGGGCGGTCGCCCAGTAGCGCTCGTCGGGTACCTGCTCGAGCGCATCCCAGTAGCCGGGGTCGCGCAGCCGCTCGCGCCATTCACGTCCCAGCTCACGATCGAAGAAATCCGTCCACGACTGGTGCAGGAAGGTGGGCACGTGCACGCCGTTGGTGACGAAGCCGACCGGGTTGTCGGCGGGGCGCAGCTCCGGCCACTGATCCGCGCACAGCCGGGCCGAGACCCCGCCGTGGATGCGGCTCACGCCGTTGACGTGCCGCGTGCCGTTCAGCGCAAGCCGCGTCATGTTGAACAGGTGGGGCGCGGACGGGGCGCGCGCCAGCTCCAGGAACCGTTCCACCGGCACCCCGAGCTCGCGGATGAAATCCCCGAAGTGCGACACAATGAGATCGAGGCCGAAGGCGTCGTGCCCGGCTGCCACCGGTGTGTGCGTCGTGAATACGCAATCCGCGGCGACCGCCTCGAGCGCCGCGTTGAACGGCAGTCCCGCGGTGAGGTGCTCGCGCAGCAGCTCCAGGATCAGAAAAGCCGCGTGACCTTCATTCAGGTGCCACACCGCAGGGTTGAAGCCGAGCGCGCGCAGCGCCCGCAGGCCGCCGATGCCGAGGATCATCTCCTGGCGCACACGCGTGGACTCATCGCCGCCATACAGGCGATGAGTGATGTCGCGGTCGGAGGGCACGTTCTCGGGACAGTTGGTGTCGAGCAGGTACACCGGGACGCGCCCCGCCTGCGCCTTCCAGGCGCGCGCGACCACGTCGCGCCCCGCGATGCGCACGCTCACCGTGAGCCACTCGCCGGCCGCGGTGCGTACCGGTTCGACGGGCAGATCGCGCGGATCGCGCTCGCGGTATTCGGCCTGCTGGACGCCGTCGTTGTCGACGGTCTGCGTGAAATAACCCTGCTCGTACAGCAGGCCAACCGCGACGAAGTTGGCCTGCTCGTCGCTCGCCGCCTTGCAGTAGTCCCCCGCGAGCACGCCCAGGCCGCCGGAGTAGATGGGAAAGCTCTCGTGGAAGCCGTACTCCGCGCAGAAGTACGCGATCAGCGGCTCATCCGAGCCCGGTGCGCGCACCTGGACGTAGGTGTCGAGCGTCTGCAGCGCGAGCCGGTAACGCTCGAGGTACGCCTCATCGCGCACGCATCGCTCGAGCGTCGTCTGGTCGACGCAACGGAGCATGAGCCGTGGATTGCCCCCGGTCTGGGTCCACAGCCCCGGGTCCAGATCCTCAAACAGCGCCCGGGTGGGCCGATGCCAGCTGAAGAACAGGTTCCCGGCCAGCTCCGGGAGGCGCGACAGGCCCGCGGGGATCACGGGTGTGACTTCAAGGAGCGAGTTTCTCATCACCTGCCTTTGAGAAGCGCAAGCCGCGAAGTCTAGCAAGCCGTCCGGCGGCGGGACCGAGCCAGTCCCGACGCCGGTGGCTGCTGCACTGGCGGCAGGACCACGGCTCGCCGCGCGGATGCCTCGGTACATCTATAATCCTAGTAGACAGCTAATACTAGCTACTTAATAATACTAGCCTATGGATGATAGTCAGGCGCGCAAGTTCCAGAAAGACCTCAACGCGGGTCTGGTGGCACTGGTGCTCCTGGCCGTGCTCGAACGCACCCCGGATGACCTTTACGGCTATGAGATCGCCAAGCGCTTGCAGAAGGCCAATGACGGGGAGGCGCTGTTCAAGGAGGGCACCATCTATCCCGTGCTGCGCACGCTCGCGGCCGGGGGCCTGCTCACCAGCCGTGTCGTGCCCTCGTACTCAGGGCCTCCGCGGCGCTACTACCGCATTACCGACGAGGGCCGCGCTCTGCTCGCGCAGTGGAGTGGCATCTGGCGCCAGACTCGCGGCTTCGTCGATCGCTTCATTGAAGGAACCGACTCATGAGTGCTCACGCCCCCCGCTCGATCGATGAATATCTGAAGCAGCTGCGCGGCGCGCTGCAGCGCGAGGACCCTGCGCTGGTGCAGGACGCGTTATATGACGCCGAGGAGTACCTGCGCGCGGAAGTCGCGGCACATCCGGGCAAGTCGGAAGCCGACGTGCTCGAGCTCATTGCGAGCACCTACGGGGCGCCCGATGAAGTGGCTGCCGCCTACCGGGACACCGAGGCCAAAGTGAAGGCCGCCCTGAAAACCCCGGTGCCGGCAGCAAGCGCGAGCGCCAGCGGCTGGCAGCGGTTTTTCGGGGTGCTCCTGGATCAGCGGGCCTACACCTCACTCTTTTATATGCTGCTCAGCCTCGCGACCGGCGTCTTTTATTTCACCTTCGTCGTGACCGGCCTGTCTCTGTCGGCCGGATTCGGGGTACTCATCATCGGCATACCGTTTTTCCTGGCGTTCATCGGCATGGCGCGCGTGATCGCACTCGGCGAAGGCCGCTTGCTCGAGGCGGTGACGGGCGAGCGCATGCCGAGGCGACCGGTGCACCCCGGACCCCCGGCTGGCTGGTGGACGCGAATCGGGAACATGCTCACGGACGCCCGCACCTGGACGACGTTGCTGTACTTCCTGATCATGCTGCCCCTCGGAATCATCTACTTCACGATCGCCGTCGTCGGCCTCGCGCTCGGGCTGCGCGCCGTGAGTTCCCCCGTCGTGCTGCTCACCCACGACCTGGGGTGGCTGCCGGCGCAGTTCCCGGTGGACATGATCAGCCTCAGCAACTGGGATGTGCACTCCCCCGAGACCACGGTGGGCGCGCTGTTCTGCGTAGTCATCGGCGTGCTCATCCTCACGGTCACCATGCACGCGGCGCGTGCCATCGCGCGCGGACATGCGCGCCTCGCCAAGGCGCTGCTGGTCGTGCCCGGGGCGTAATCCGGAACGTCACCACCAACAGAT
This sequence comes from Steroidobacteraceae bacterium, assembly GCA_050739055.1. Lineage (GTDB taxonomy): Bacteria > Pseudomonadota > Gammaproteobacteria > Steroidobacterales > Steroidobacteraceae > 13-2-20CM-66-19. The sequence goes on from JBOIAH010000581.1 coordinate 3,892, forward strand.
CGGCTTCGTTGGGTGCCAGAGAGGGGTCGCGCCCGGGGCGTAATCCGGACGTGCCTGGGGGCGCCTGATCGGAAGCGGCGCGCTACACTGCGTCCCATGCTGCGCATTCCCCTGCCCGTCCGGTGCGCCTGCGGCTGGTCGGTGACCCTCGCGTGCGCTGCGGCTGCCGTGGCCGCGCCGGGCTCCGTTGCGCCGCCACCGGACGCGCCGGTCGCCGCGATCGCAACGGCCGCGCCGACCGCAGCGGCGAG
>JBOIAH010000582.1:0-1987 GCA_050739055.1 Steroidobacteraceae bacterium
GCTGGATGGCGCGGCACATCCGCGATTTCAGGAGGGGCTACGAGATCGCGGGGATCGACCTGGAGTTGAGAATCAGCGCGGAGTAGAAGTTGCACATGTGCGGCCTCAAGGGGCGGGTGTGCCAAACCCTTCACACTGCGGCCCTTTGACAACGGGTATGCTTCGCTCCGCGCTCGCCCCCAACCTCCTCGGGAGTCCTCCGATGCTCGCGGTGCTGATCGTCCTGTTCCTGTTCCTCGCCCTGGTGGGATACCTGATCGGAACCTACAACGGCCTGGTGCAGGTTCGCGCCGGCGTCAAACTGGAATGGTCCAACATCGACGTGCTGCTGGTGCAGCGCCACGATGAGCTGCCCAAGCTCGTCGAGGTGTGCAAGCAATACATGCAGTACGAGCCCGGTGCCCTGGAGCGCGTCATGCGGGCGCGCGCCGGCGTGGACACCGCCCGCAGCTCCGGCAACGTGGCCTCCCTCGGCCCGGCGGAGCGCGAGCTGCGCAGCGGGCTCACGGGACTGTACGCCGTCGCCGAAAACTATCCGCAGCTCAAGGCGAGCGAGCCGTTCCGTCACCTGCAGGAGCGCATCAGCGGACTCGAGACCGCGATCACGGACCGGCGCGAGGTCTACAACGACGCGGTCAACACCAACAACGTGCGCATCGCCGCCTTCCCGGGCGTGCTGGTCGCGGCAATGGGTGATTTTCCCGCCGCGCAGCTGCTGCACTTCCAGACCGATGAGAAGGCGGACGTCGATCTCAGGGCGGCGTTCTCCGGCTGACGCGCCGCCTCTCGCGCGCACCGGGCCGGCGACGACGGCGGGCACATGACCGGTGCGAGCCTGATGCACTACCGTCTGCTGGCCGCCGGGGCCGGCGCGGCGGCGCTGTACTGCCTGTATCAGTTTTTCTCCCGCCTGCGGCGGGACCGGCTGGTCGCCGATACGCCGCTGGTGCACTTGCGGTCCGCGGCCCAGGGCTATGTGAAAGTTACCGGGCACGCTCAGCCGGCCTCGGGAACCCCGACCGACGCGCCCCTGAGCGGGCAGCCGTGCGTGTGGTGGGACTACCAGATCGCCGAGGGGCAACGCGATTCCAGGGGCCGGCAGCAATGGCACACGGTCGAGCGCGCGACCAGCGTCGAGCTGTTCGTGCTGGCCGACGCGGATGCCCAGTGCCTGGTGGGACCGGTGCGGGCCGAGGTGACTGCGACGATCCGCAATGTCTGGTACGGTCCCACCTCGCGCCCGTCCGGACCGCCGCCCGCCGTCAACGCACTGCTGCTTTGCGGTCCGTGGCGCTACACCGAGCGACTGCTGGGGATTGGTGCGCCGTTGTGCGTCATGGGCGAGCTGCGCTCGCGCTCCGAGACCGGCGACCTCGCCAGCGCCACGGCTGCCAGGCTCCACGAATGGAAACAGGATCAGCAGAGCCTGCTGGCGCGCTTCGACGCCGATCACGACGGTGTGCTCAACGCCGCGGAATGGGAAGCGGCACGGGCCGCGGCGGCGAAGGAATGCGAGTCGCAGACGCTGCGGTCGGATATCGCACGCATCAGCGTCATTTCCGAGCCCTCCGACGGCAGGCCCTTCCTGATTGCGGCGCTCAGCCCGGAGCGCCTCGAGAGACGCGAACAGCTGTTCGCCTGGCTGTATTTCCTGCTCGGGCTTGCGTGCGTGGTGTTTTGCGCCTGGGCGATCCGCCACGCGACCTAGGCTCGCCGCCTCATAACGACCGCTTATGACGCCATGCCCGCAAATACCTGGAGAGCGCGCGCCGGGAAGCTAACATCCCTGGCGGGGAACTCTCCGCCCCGGCAGGAAAGCGATCTTGGCAGCGATCGGCACCGAGCGCGTGCTCACCGTCCGGCACTGGACCGACACGCAATTCACTTTCACCACCACGCGTGATCGCGGGCTGCGCTTCGCGAACGGGCAGTTCGTGATGCTGGGGCTGGCGCTCGGCGGGCGAGCGCTGCTGCGCGCCTACAGTAT
>JBOIAH010000583.1:0-7587 GCA_050739055.1 Steroidobacteraceae bacterium
GTGCTGCGCTACATCGGCCGTCTGACCGCGGCGGGCGAGGCGAGTGTCGGTCTCGCGGAGCTCGCCTCCCACCATGCGTTCGCCAACATCGCCCTGACCGACAACGTGGTGCGCTTCGCTACCCGCCGCTACTGCGACAACCCGCTCATCGTGCAAGGCCCCGGCGCGGGTCCTGAGGTCACGGCGGGCGGCGTGTTCGCCGATCTGTTGCGCCTCGCCGCCTACCTGGGAGCACGCCTGTGAAGGCCGGACTCGAGCGGGCCACCGCGTTTGCGCCGGCCTCGGTGGGCAACGTCGCGATCGGCTTCGACATCCTCGGCTTCGCCGTGGATGCGCTCGGGGACCGCATCAGCGTCGCGCGCTGCGCCGCGCCCGGGGTGCGCATCAGTGCGGTGCGCGGCATCGCCGGGGAGCTGCCGCGCGAGCCGCGCGACAACACCGCGGGCCGGGCATTGCTGGCGATGCAGGAAGCGCTGCGGCCGGACTTCGGCTTCACGCTGGAGATCGACAAAGGGATCCCGCTCGGCTCGGGGCTCGGCGGCTCAGCCGCCTCCGCGGTGGGGGCGGTGGTTGCGGCGAATGCGCTGCTGCCCGAACCGTGCGGGTTGCTGCAGCTGCTGAAATTCGCCATGGCGGGCGAGGCGGTCGCCAGTGGCGCGCGGCACGTGGACAACATCGCGGCCTCGCTCTACGGCGGGCTGGTGCTCACGGTCGGAATCGACGAGCCGCGCGTGAAGCAGATCCCGGTGCCGGCCGGTGTCCGGGCCGTGATCGTCCACCCGCACATGTTTCTCGCCACCGCCAGGGCGCGCGCGATCCTCAGCCGCAGCGTGGAGCTGGCGGATTTCGTGTGGCAGACCGCCAACCTCGCGGGCTTCATCTCCGGCTGCTACACCGACGATCTGGACATGATCCGCGCCTCGTTCGAGGACGTGGTGATCGAGCCGCAGCGGCAGGCGTTGATTCCGGGCTTCCGTGAGGTGCGCCGCGCCGCGATGGACGCAGGCGCCCTCGGCTGCTCGATTTCCGGGGCCGGGCCGTCGATGTTCGCCTGGGCGCTGGAAGCGAGCGCCGCGGCGGTGCTCGGCGCCATGCGCGCTGAGTTCGGCCGCCACGGCCTCGCGACCGACGGCTGGGTTGTCGAGGTGCGCACCGCAGGTGCGCGCGTGATGGGGTGAGCGCAAGGCAAATGAGCGGCACGGGCGTCTTCACCAGCTCGCGCGACGCCGCGCTCGAGGTCGGCTTCAGCTCAGCGCTCCTGCAGGGCCTGGCGCCCGACGGCGGCCTGTTCGTGCCCGCCGCCTGGCCGCGGCCAGCGGCGCAGGCGTTCGAAGGCGCGAGCGCGTTGCCAGAGGTCGCGCTGCCGCTGCTCGCTGGGTTCCTCGCGCACGATCCGCTCGCGCCCGCCCTGCCGGCGATCGCGCGCGAAGCCTTCAGCTTTCCGGCGCCGCTCGTGGACCTGGACGGCGAGGGAAGGTTATCGGTCCTCGAGCTGTTCCACGGTCCCACCGCGGCCTTCAAGGATTTCGGCGCGCGGTTTCTCGCGGCCTGCTTCGCGCGCCTGCGCAGCGCCGAAGCCCGGGCGCTCACCCTCCTGGTGGCCACCTCGGGCGACACCGGCGGGGCAGTCGCCGCGGCTTTTCACGAACGGCCCGGCATCGAGGTCGCGGTGCTGTTCCCGAAGGGACTGGTGTCCCCGACCCAGGAGCGCCAGCTCACCTGCTGGGGCGGCAACGTGCGCTCGCTCGCGGTGCGCGGCACGTTCGACGATTGTCAGCGGCTGGTCAAACAGGCATTCCTCGATCCGCGGCTGCGGGCGCGGGGCGCGTTGTCCTCGGCGAACAGCATCAACCTCGGGAGGCTGCTGCCCCAGGCCGTGTACTACGCGGCGGCGAGCCTCGCCATCTGGCGCCGGCACGGCGAGCGCGCCTCCTTCATCGTGCCAAGCGGCAACCTCGGCAACTCGCTGGCCTGCCTGTGGGCGCGCGAGCTCGGTCTGCCGATCGGCGAGGTCGTGCTCGCGCACAATGTCAATCGCACGGTGCCCGATTACCTGGCGAGCGGGGAGTGGCGCCCGCGGCCGAGCATTGCCACGCTCGCTTCGGCGATGGACGTCGGCAACCCGAGCAACATGGAGCGTCTGCGTGCGCTTTATCCGCAGCCCGCCGCGCTGCGTGCCGCGGTGAGCGCCGTCGCGGTGGACGACGGAGAGATCCGCGAGCGCATCCGCGCCGATTACCGGGAGTTTGGCCGGGCGTGGTGCCCGCACACCGCCATCGCGGCCGAGGCCTGGGCGCGCCTGCCAGAGAAGCGGCGCCGGCGGGGGCGCTGGGTGCTGGTGGCGACCGCGCACCCGGCGAAGTTCCGCGAAATCGTCGAGCCGCTCGTCGGGCGAGCGCTGGCGGTGCCGGAAACGCTCGCGCGGCTGTTTGCGCGCCCGGTGCACTGTGTTGAAATCGACGCTACCTTGAGCGCGCTGCGCGGCGTGCTTTAGGAGGGAGGAAGTTTCAGGTGGACGAGCTGGGCAAGCTGACGCCGACGGCCTGGGTACTGATCGGGCTCGCGGCGGTGCTGGGCTTTGCGCTCTCCTGGGCGTGGCGCTGGTATCGCCGTTATCGCGCCCGCAAGACGCTGCGCTCCGCGGTCATCGGCGGCGCGGCCGATCACCTCGCCAACACGCTGGTGCCCGACGGCATGGGCGGGGGCTTCCACGTCGATTACCTGCTGCTCACCCTGCGCGGGGTCGTGGTCATCGACCTGCGCGACGTCCGCGGCAACATCTTCGGCGGCGACCAGATGGCCGAGTGGACCGTGATGGACGGGGCGCGCCGTTTCACGTTCACCAATCCGCAGAGCGCGCTCTATGACCGCATCGCAGCGGTCAAAGCGGTGGCGGGCGATGTCCCGGTCGAGGGCCGCATCGTATTCACGCGCCGCGGCAAGTTTCCCAAGGGCCTGCCGAAATGGACCCTGATGCTCGATGACCTGCGGGCCGAGTTTCCGGCCGCCGAGTACCAGTCGCAGGCCGAGGCCACCGCACCGCTCGGCGAGAGCTGGCGGCGGCTGAAAGACGCGGTCAGGCCGAGCTACATGGTGGACATGCGCTGACGCAGCGCCACGCACGTCCGCGCGGGCCGCGAGAGCCGCCACGCGCCGCGGTCACGACACCGTGCGCGCGTGGTCGGCCAGCACCAGCGACACGCAGGCGGTGAGCTTCTTCGCGTAATCGATGTGCAGGAATTCATTCGGTCCGTGGGCGTTGGCGTGCGGTCCGAGGACTCCGGTGATGAAGAACTGGGTGCGCGGGAAGCGCTCTCCCAGCATACCCATGAACGGTATCGTCCCGCCGCACCCGGTGTGCACGGCATCCCGGCCGTAGATCGCCTGCGAGGCGCGCCCGATGGACTCCTCGAGCCACGGGGCGAGCGCCGGCGCGTTCCAGCCCCCGGTCGACGACCCGGCCTCGAAGCGCACCTGCGCGCCGTAGGGCGGGTCGCGCTCCAATGCCTCGCGCACGGCTTGCGCGGCGCGCGCGGCGTCGCAGGTGGGCGGGGTGCGCAGTGAGAGCTTGCAGGCGAGCTCCGGCAACAGCACGTTGCCCGCGGAACCCACCGGCGGCAGGCCATCGGCGCCGGTGACCGCCAGCGTGCTGCGCCAGGTGCTGTTGATGATGAGCTCGAGCGGATCGTTCGAGAGCGGCTGCACTCCATCGGCCCACGGGAGCTTGCCGGCGACCGATTCGCCAAGCACCTGGGCGGTCGCCGCCGCCTGCGCGCACCGATCCGGCGGCAACGTCACGTGCAGTTCATCGAGCAGCAGGTCGCCGGTCACCGGGTTCTCGATGCGCGCGAGCAGCTGCTCGAGGATGCGAAACGGCGTCGGCGCGATGCCGGTCGCCATGCCCGAATGCACGCCCTCGGTGAGCACCCGCACGGTGAGCGTCCCGACCAGGTTGCCCCGCAGCGACGTGGTGCACCACAGCTGCCGGTAGTTGCCGCACTCCGCATCCAGGCACACGACCAGCGACGGCACGCCGAGGGTATCGCCGAGGGCTGCGAGGTGGGCCGGCAGGTCATAGCTGCCGCTCTCCTCGCACGCCTCGATGAGCACCACGCAGCGCGGCAGGCGCACCTGCTGCTGCTTGAGCGCGGCGATGGCCGTGAGAGAGCTGAACACGGCGTAACCGTCGTCGGCGGCACCGCGGCCGTAGAGCTTGCCGTCGCGAAGCATGGGCTCCCAGGGACCTAAGCCCGGCAGCCAGCCGGTGAATTCGGGCTGCTTGTCGAGGTGACCGTAGAGCAGCACGCATCCGGGCAATTCCCCGGGCACATCCACCAGCAGCACCGGGGTGCGACCCGGCAGCCGGCGCACCTCGACGCGCATCCCGGGGAGCGGCTGCGCGCGGCACCAGTCGGCCATGAGCTGCAGCGCCTTCTCCATGTACCCGTGGCTTTCCCACTGCGGATCGAACATCGGGGACTTGTTCGGAATGCGCACATAGGCGACGAGGCGGTCGACGATCGACTCGTCCCAGGTGCGGCCGATAACGCCGTTGAGCTGCTTGAGATCCACGGAGAATCCCCTATATCATTTTTAAGAACAATAGCTTGCAAAACTCTCTACACGTAACTTCTCGTTACCGCGCGGGCACCTTCTAAGGAGCGGCCGGCAGGCCAAAGAGCGCGCGGGCCGCCGCGGTGCTCGAGCCCGCGAGCACGGCCAGGGATTCTCCGCGGGCGCGCGCCACCGCGGCCGCGACGTACGGCAGGTAGGCGGGCTCGTTGCGGCGCTTCGCGGGTTTGGGCGTGAGATCGCGCGGCAGCAGGTAGGGCCCGTCGGTTTCCAGCAGCAGGCGTCCGTCGGGAATAGCGCGCACCAGCGCGCCGAGATGCGCCCCGCGCCGCTCATCGCAGATCCATCCGGTGATGCCGATCGCCAGGCCCATTTGCAGATAGCTTTGCAACTCCGCCGCGCCGCCGGTGAAGCAGTGCGCGACTCCGGCGTGCTGCGCGCCGTGCTCGCGCAGGATGGCGGCGAAGTCCGCGTGCGCATCGCGCTGGTGGAGGAACACCGGCTTACCGAGCTGTGCGGCGAGCTCGAGCTGGCGGTGAAAGGCCTGCCGCTGCGCCTCGCGGGGCGAGAAATCCCGGAAGTAATCCAGTCCGCATTCACCGACCGCCACCACCTCGCCGTGGCGCGCTAGTTCCACGAGCTCGCCGTAGCGCGCCGCCGTGAGCTCGCCGGCATGATGCGGGTGAACGCCCGCCGTGGCAAACAGGCGCGCGCGATGTGCGCGCGCGAGCTCGAGCGCCGCGGCGCTGCTGGCGAGCGTCGAGCCGGTGACCAGCATCTGCACGACGCCCGCCGCGTGGGCGCGCGCGATCACCGCGTCGCGATCGCCGGCATAACTGTCGTGCGCGAGGTTGATGCCGATGTCGATGAGCGGCGCGGGCAACGCGGTGGCGGCCGGCATCGATGCTGTACTATGGTCGTGCATGCGCCTGAGCATTCTACTGCCGCTGATCGCCGCGCTCAGCAGCGCGGCTTTGACCCCGGCACGGGGCGCGGACCGCCCGTGGCGCGACATCGAGAGCCGCATCCAGTATGGCTACTACACCGAGGATGTGCGCTCGCTCACGAATCTCGAGCCGGCGCTCGCGGCCGATGAATCGCATGACAAGCTGCAGGCCTACTACGCGGGGCTGCTCGCCTGGAGGCTTGCGCTGCTCGCGTCCGCCGGGAGCGGAGCGCCCCGGGAGTCCGCGGGGCGGCTGGCGGACCGCTGCGTCAGCAGCCTCGACGCCGCACTCGCCATGCAGAGCGATTTTGCCGAAGGGCTCGCCCTGAGGGCTGCCTGCCGGCTTGCGCCCTCTCTCGCGATGCACGCACGCGCGCCACTCGCGGCCTACCGGGCCCGCAAGGAGATGAGCGAGGCGCTGCGGCTCGCGCCCGCCAATCCGCGCGTGCTGCTGCTCGATGCCATCGGCGATTACCAGTTGCCGCCGGCGCTCGGAGGCAATAAGGAGCGCGCGCTCGTCAAGTTGCGCCAGGCGGTCGGCGCCTTCGAGAGCGAGCGCGCCGGGGCGGATCGCCTGCCGGGGTGGGGCGCGGCGGAAGCGTACCTGTTCCTGGCGCGCGATCTGCTCGATCACGGCGATGCGGTCGCCGCCCGCGACGCGCTCGAGCACGCGCTGCTGATCGCCCCGCAGTTCGCGCAGGCACGGCGGCTGATGGCGAAGATCACCTCCGGCTGAAGGCGGCGTTCCTGACGCGGGTGACATTTGTCACGCACGACTCGTGGCACCCGCCACAGGTGTGCGGGACGCATGCGGCAGTACGATCCCCGGCCGTGAAGCACCCTCCGCGGCTGTGATATCGTTGCGCGCCTTCGGCTGGCGGATAGACTCAATGGGTCCTGACACGGATCAGAAGCAGCTGTTGGAACAGCTGCGGATCGAGCGCGGGGATGATGCGAGGCCGCTTGCACGGCGCGGCTGGTGGATCGCGGGGGCGCTGCTGGCCGTCGTGATACTGGGCGTGGCGGCGTTCGTGCTGCTGCCCGCGGGCCAGCGCTTCGAGGTTCAGGCGGCCACCGCCGAGCCACCCGCAACCGCGGGCGGGGCTACCGCGGTCCTGCAGGCGACCGGCTACGTCACCGCGCGCCGCGAGGCGACCGTGTCGACGCAGATCACCGGTACGCTCACCCAGGTGTTGATCGAGGAAGGCGACCACGTCAAGGAGGGGCAAGTGCTGGCGCGCCTGGAGGACACCGCGCAGAGAGCGGCGCTCGCGCAGGCGCAGGCGCAGGTGCAGGCGGCGCAGGCCGTACTGCTGCAGTACCAAGCGCAGCTCGGGCAGGCACGCCGCGACCTGGGGCGCAACCAGGATCTCGTAGGGCGCCACCTGGTGTCCGAGCAGGCACTGGAAACGGCCCGCACGCAGGTCGAGTCACTCGCCGCGCAGGTCGAGTCGCAGCGCAGGGAAGTGCAGCTCGCCCGCGCGGGCGTCGAGGGCGCGCAGGTGCAGCTCGACTACACGACGGTACGCGCACCGTTCTCGGGCGTGATCATCGCCAAGGCGGCGCAGGCCGGGGAGATCGTGTCACCGATCTCAGCGGGCGGCGGCTTCACCCGCACCGGCGTTGGCACCATCGTGGACATGGACTCCCTCGAGATCGAGGTCGACGTCAACGAGGCCTACATCAACCGGGTGCAGCCGGGGCAGCGCGCCACGGCGGTGCTCGACGCCTACCCGGACTGGAACATCCCCGCGCACGTCATCGCCATCATTCCGACCGCGGATCGCAGCAAGGCGACGGTCAAGGTGCGCGTGGCGCTCGAGCAGAAGGATCCGCGCATCCTGCCCGACATGGGAGTGCGGGTTTCGTTCCTCGAGGAACAGGCCGCCAGCGGCTCGGCGGGCACGGGTGCGGTGGCGCCACCCAAGGGGGTGCTCGTGCCGGCCTCCGCGATCGTCGAGCGCGGCGGCAAGCAGCTTGTGTTCGCCATCGATGGCGAGCGCGTGTACGCCCGCTCGGTCACACCGGGACAGACCTATGGGGACCTGAGGATGGTGGAGGGGCTGGAC
>JBOIAH010000584.1:0-3901 GCA_050739055.1 Steroidobacteraceae bacterium
TCCTGCACCAGCACGTTGAACGTGCGGCACGCCGCCCCGAGTTGCATCGCCTCGAGCCCCACACCGCGCTGCAACAGCAAGGCGCGAATCTCTGCCGGCGCGAACCGCTGCTGCGGGCCGGTGCCGAGCACCACCAGCTCCGGCGTGAGCGCGAGGAGCGTCGCGAGGTGCGCGGCGCGCAGCTCGGCGAAGCTCGCCGGCTCCCAGTCCGTGATCAGCGTGTCAGCCGTCACGATGCAGCTGGTGTGTACGCTGCGCTCGCCGATGCGAATCTCCGCATCCGAATAACCGCGGATCAGGTTGGCGCGCACGCCGGGTTCGAGCGTGAACTTCATGGGCGCTACGATAGCGCCCGTGCGCGAGATCGTCATACTGATCCCCGACCTGTACCTGGCGCGCGGGACCGAGGCGCAAGGGGCGCCGGCGGACCTGGGTCCGGTTCCGGGACTCGAGTACGCGGGGCGCTTTGGCGAACGCGCGCAGCTAGCGGGCGGCTGGCGCGAGTGGCTGGCGCGCTGGGTCGGGCACGAGGAGCTCGCGCAGCGCTCGGTGGCTGCCATCGCCGCCGCCTCCCTTGCCCCGTCCCCGGCGCCCGCCGGCGCCGCGACGCTGTGGATCGCCACGCCGGTGCGGCTGATCGCGGGGCTCACGCGCGTGCACCTGGATCACCGCGGCATCGTGCGTCTGCCGCACGCGGAGCTTACGGTGCTGGCGGCCGACTTTTACCGCACGTTCGGCGCATCGGGTCTCGCGCTGCAGCCGCTCTGCGACGGCAACCTGCTGCTGGCGGCTCCGGGGCTCGCCCCCGTTGCCACCGTGGAGCCCGCGCGTTGCGCCGGCGGGGAGGTGACCGTACCGCACGGGCCGGCCGCGGCGCCCCTGCTGCGTCTCGCGGCCGAGATCGAAATGTGGTTGCATGGGGCGGCGCTGAACGAGGCGCGGGCGGCGCGCGGAGAGTCGCCGGTCACGGCGCTGTGGCTGTGGGGCGCGGAGCGGCGCGCGCCCCCGCCGGGCGCGACGGTGTTCGCGGGGACTGCCCGCGTTGGCCCGCAGCCTGCGACCCTGGCGTTCGGGTCGGACGCATATTTGAGAGGTCTGTGGCATCTTCACGGGGAGGTGAGCCGGCCGCTGCCCGGGCGGCTCGAGGAAGTGCTCGCGCAAGGCACCGAGCGCGCGGTGCTGGTCGTGGAGGTCGCGGACGAATTGCGGGGGAACGTCCAGTGGACGGTTGCCCAGGCGGTGGCGGAGCTCGACCGGCGCCTGATCGGCCCGGTGTTGCGGGCGCTGCGTGACGGCGTCCTCGAGCGCATGAGCGTGGTGGTGAACGACACCCTTGTGGCGGTCGGCCGGCGCAGCGGATTGAAACGCTGGCGGCGCCCGCGCGCCGGTCTCGCGGGTTTCGCATGACGCTGCGGGTGGTGCGCCGCGCGCCGCCCGCGGGCGTGCAGCTCCCGAGCGGCCTGCACCCGGTCCTGGCACGCGCTTACGCGGCTCGCGGGATCCGCTCGGCTGCCGATCTGGATACCTCGCTCGAACGGCTGCTGCCGGTGGGTACGCTCGAGGGCATCCCGGCCGCGGTCGAGCTGCTGCTCAGGCATCGCACCGGCGGGCGCGTGCTCATCGTGGGGGACTTCGACGCGGACGGCGCCACCAGCAGCGCGCTCATGGTGCGGGCGCTGCGCGGCCTGGGATTCTCCGCGGTCGATTTCCTGGTGCCCAACCGCTTCGAGTTCGGCTACGGGCTCACGCCCGGGATCGTGGCGCTCGCCGCGGCGCGCTCTCCGACGCTGATCGTGACGGTCGACAACGGGATCTCGAGCAACGCGGGGGTCGCCGCGGCGCGCGCGCACGGCATCGACGTCCTGATCACCGATCACCATCTGGCGGGTGCGCAGCTCCCGGATGCCAATGTGATCGTCAACCCGAATCTCGGCGGCAGCCGTTTCGGCAGCCGTGCCCTGGCCGGGGTCGGGGTGGCGTTCTACCTCATGGCCGCGGTGCAGCGCCGGGTCGCGCACCAGGAGGGCGCCGCCGCCGCGCCGTCCGTGGCGCAGCTGCTGGACCTGGTGGCGCTCGGGACGGTCGCGGACGTGGTGCCGCTCGATGCCAACAATCGCGTGCTCATCGCACAGGGCCTGAGGCGCATCCGCGCCGGGCGCTGCGTGGCCGGCATCCGCGCCCTGCTGGACCTCGCCGGGCGCGGGGCGCGGGACCTGACGGCGGCGGACCTGGCCTTCGGCGTCGCGCCGCGCCTGAATGCCGCCGGCCGCATCGACGACATGACCATCGGCGTGCAGTGCCTGCTCAGCGACGACGAGGCGAGCGCGCGGCGCCTCGCCGCGCGGCTCGATGAGCTCAACGAGGAGCGCCGTGCCATCGAGGCGCGGATGCAGCAGGAGGCTCTCGCGGCGGTTCGCCGCCTGACGGACTTCAGTCCCGGCGCGGTTCACCGCAGCGGCGTATGCCTGTTCGACGAGGGCTGGCACCAGGGCGTCGTGGGGCTGGTCGCGAGCCGGGTGAAGGAGCGGCTGCGCCGGCCGGTGATCGCCTTCGCGCTCGCCGACGCAGACACGCTGCGCGGCTCGGCGCGCTCGGTTGCGGGGATTCACATCCGCGACGTGCTTGACTCGATCGCGGCCCGCCACCCGGATCTCATCAGCCGCTTCGGCGGGCACGCTATGGCGGCGGGACTGACGCTCGAGCGCGCCAGTCTCGATCGCTTCGCGCGCGCCTTCGACGCGGAGGTGGCACGGCTGGGCGCGGGCGCCGCCGCAGCGGACGCGGTGGAGACCGACGGCGAGCTCGGCGTCGCGGAGATCGCGCTCGACACGGCGCAGGCGCTGCGCGCCGGCGGTCCCTGGGGCCAGGCATTCCCCGAGCCGTGCTTCGACGGGGTATTCACCATCACCAGCGCGCGCGTCATCGGCGAGCGGCATCTGAAAATGTGGGTCGAGCCGCCGCGCAGCGGCCGCTCCTTCGATGCCATCGCCTTCAACCACGTCGAGGAGGGGGCGGCCTTCAGCCCGCCGGCCGGGCTCGCGCAGCTGGTCTATCGCCTGGACGTGAACGAATATCAGGGCGAGCGGCGCCTGCAGCTGCTCGTCGATCACCTACTGCCCGCGAACCGGCACTGAGGGGGGCGCGTGCACCCGGCCGGCGCGGCGCGCACGGTCTGCGCTTGCCGCCCGTACGGCCGCCCGCTTAGCATCCGCGGCACCATGGAAGTCAATCAGCTCAAACGACAGCTCAAAGACCTGGGCGAGCGTATCGGCGCGTTACGGGGGTTTCTTTGAGTACGACCGCAAGCACGAGCGCCTCGAGGAGGTCGCCCGCGAGCTGCAGGACCCCGCGGTGTGGTCCGATCCCACGCGCGCGCAGCAGCTCGGGCGCGAGCGCGCGCAGCTGACGACCGACGTCGGGGAGATCGACCGCGCCACCAAGGGCATCGGCGACGCCGCGGAACTGCTGGAGCTTGCCGAGGCCGAGGCCGATGAGGCGGCCGCGCGCGACATCGAACGCGACGCCCGGGGCCTGGAGGGGCAGGTGCGCCACCTGGAGCTGAAGCGCATGTTCCGCGGCGCGATGGACTCGCACGGCGCGTTCCTCGACATCCAGGCGGGGGCGGGCGGCACCGAGGCGCAGGACTGGGCACAGATGCTGCTGCGGATGTACCTGCGCTGGGGGGCTTCGCACGGATTTGCCTGCGAGGTAATCGATATAGGTTCCGGTGAAGTCGCGGGCATGAAGAGCGCTACAGTGTCGATGCACGGTGAATATGCCTACGGCTGGCTGCGCACCGAGACCGGCGTGCATCGTCTGGTGCGCAAATCGCCGTTCGATTCCGGCAACCGGCGCCATACCTCGTTTGCTTCGGTGTTCCTGTCACCGGAGATCGATGAAG
>JBOIAH010000585.1:0-6919 GCA_050739055.1 Steroidobacteraceae bacterium
CGAAGTGGCACTCGCGTGCGAGCACCTGCCGGCGGCGTGGCAGGCGGCGAGCCGCTGGCGCGCGCTGGCGCCCCGGGACCGCGACGCGAACGCGCTCTACGCGCTCGTCGCGCTCAAGCTGTATCGCACGGCCGATGCACGCACCGGGATCCGCGACTACTGCCGTGCCGACCTGGCGGAACACACCCCGGCTTCCACGCCAGCCCCGCAGACCGGCACCGCACCGCTGCCCGCCCGCTCCGACCGGCAGATCCGCAGCCTGAACGAGCTGATCTCGCTGCTGCTCGAGGAGTCGGATGCATCGGCGGTGCTGGCGGCGGTGAGCGGCGTGCCGGAGCCCATCGCGAGCTCGCCACAGACGCTGGTGCTGTTTGGTGAGCTGGCGCTGGCGGCGTACGACGGCAAGCGCGCGCAGGAGTACGCGCAGCGCGCGCTCGCACAGGAACCGAAGGAGTTTGCCGCGATGCGCGTTCTGGCGCGCGCCTACGTGCTGCGCGGCGATGTCGCCAACGCCCTCGCCACGGCGCGCGCCGCACGTGTCGCGGACCCGGTGCGCGGGGGGCTCGAGCTGGCGGAAATCCTCGCCTCCCTCGACCGTGTCGAGGAAGCGCACCAGCAGCTCGAGAGTCTGCGCGGCGGCGGCATTCCGTCCGCCGAGCTCGACCGGCGGCTCGCACTGCTCGCCTTCCAGTCGGGGGATCTGCAGGAAGCCCGGCTGCGCTTTACGGCGCTGCTCGCGGGCGGCGCCGGCAACGATGCCACGCAGCTGTATCTGGCCGACATCGCGGCGCGCGACGGCGATCCGGAGCGCGCGATCGCCGAATACCGCAGGCTGTACGACTCATCGGTCGCGCTGCCGGCACGCTCGCGCGCTGCGGCACTGCTGCTCGACCGCCGGGCACGCACCGAAGCACTGGCACTGCTGGATGACTACGTCGCCGATCATCCCGAGGATGAGCTGGACCTGACCCTCGCCGAGGCACACCTGCTCGCCAATCACGGCGAGGCGGATGCGGGGCTGGCGTTGCTGTCCACGGCGCTGGAGCGCCACCCGCAGCACCCGTCGATTGAGTACGACCGGGCCGTGATCCTGGACCAGGCCGGGCACGTGCACGAATCGGTCGCGGCGCTCGAGCACCTGCTCGCGCGGCGGCCCGACGACCCCACGCTGCAGAACGCGCTGGGTTATACGCTCGCGGACCACTCCCTCGAGCTCGCGCGTGCGGAGGGTCTCATCCGGCGCGCGCTCAGCGTCATGCCCGACAGTCCCGCGGCACTCGACAGCCTGGGATGGGTGCGCTTCAGGCGTGGCGATGTGCGCAGCGCAGCCGGCACGCTCGAGCGCGCCTACTCCATCGATCACGATGGGGAGATCGCCGCGCATTGGGGCGAGGCACTGTGGGTGAGCGGCGAGCAAAGCCAGGCCCGCAAGGTATGGGCGGCGGCCCTCGCCCGGGAACCGGGCTCCAGGCCCCTGAAGGCGACCCTCGCGCGGTTCATACCCGATGCGAAGTAGGCTGCCGTGGAGCGTGGCGGTGGCAGCGCTCGCGGTGTTGGCTGGCTGCCGCACGGCGCCGGTGTCCTCGCCGGTGGCGCCGTCCTGGCAGGTGCGACAGCCGCAGCTGCAGGCGCGCGAGCACTTCGAGCTCAGGGGGCGGGTAGCGGTCGCCGCCGGCGATCAGGGGTTCAACGCGCGGCTGCGCTGGACGCAGAACGGCGCCCGCTCACAGGTTGCGCTCGAAGGTCCGCTCGGCGCGGGCGGCGTGCAGATCACCACGGACGGAAGCAACCTCAACATCGTGACGGCGAGCGGTGAGCGGGTGCAAAGCGACGGGGCGCGGGCCGAGCTCGCCAGGCGCCTGGGGTTTGATCCGCCGCTCGCGAGCCTGCGCTACTGGATGCTCGGCGTGCCCGATCCGGCGACGCCCTCGACCGGGACGGTCGATCAGGCGCAGCAGCGGCTCGAGAATCTCGAGCAGGATGGCTGGCGGATCGACTACTCCGGTTACGTCGCGGTGGGCGCAGAGTGGCTGCCCGCGCGCCTGACCCTGCAGCGCGGGGAGGTGCGCGTGAAGCTGCTCGTGGATGACTGGCGCTCGTGAGCAACGGCGAGCCCGGCGCAGGTTCCGAGAGCCATTGGCCGGCCCCCGCCAAGCTCAATCTCTTCCTGCACGTCACGGCGCGCCGCCCGGACGGCTATCACGAGCTGCAGACACTCTTTCAGCTGATCGACTGGTGTGACACCGTCACGGTGCGCGTGCGCGCGGACGGCGCGATCGAGCGGCCCGTCGGTCTCAAAGACGTGGCGCCGGAGGCGGATCTCGCGGTGCGCGCCGCCCGGGCGCTGAAGGGGCTCACCGGATCCCCGCTCGGAGCCACCCTCGGGGTCGTCAAGCGCATCCCGCAGGGCGGGGGGCTCGGCGGGGGCAGCTCGGATGCCGCGACCACGCTGCTGGCGCTGAACGAGCTGTGGGGCTGTGGGCTCTCGGTGAGGCAGCTCAGCGAGCTCGGCCGGCCGCTCGGAGCGGATGTGCCGGTTTTCATTGAGGGTTCATCCGCCTGGGGCGAGGGGATCGGAGAGCGGCTGACGCCCGTGACGCTGCCGCCCCGCTGGTACACGGTGATTCACCCGGGGCTCGCGGCGAGCACTCGGGAGGTGTTCCAGAGCCCTGAATTGACACGAAATTCCCCCCTCATCACACTACGCGCCTTTTTTGAGTCGGGCGGGCGTAACGACTGCGAGCCCGTGGTCCGGGCGCGGTATCCACAGGTGGCCGAGGCGCTCGACTGGCTCAACCGGTTTTCGCCGGCGCGGCTCACCGGCACGGGCTCGTGCGTATTCGCCTCCTGTGCCAGCGCCATCGAGGCGGAGCGCCTGGCGGCGCGGGTTCCCGATCGCTGGAGGAGTTTCGTCGCGCCGGGAGTCAACACTTCGCCGGTGCGCGAGCGGCTCGAGGCACGGGCGGCGAACCCGGGGCGGCTGTAAGATGCGCGCCCACCACCTTTGCGCGCAGGTTGCGCGAGTGCTGGGGTGTCGCCAAGTGGTAAGGCAGCGGGTTTTGATCCCGCCATTCGGAGGTTCGAATCCTTCCACCCCAGCCAGTTCATGGGGCCCGGCGCTCAAGGTGAGCCGGCACGGTACGGACCTGAGGCGGTAAGCGCGCGGCGCATTGAGGTATGAGTACCAGCGACACACTGGCGCTGTTCGCCGGCAATGCCAACCCGGCGCTCGCGCAGGACATTGCACGGAGCCTGCAGACGCCGCTCGGGCGCGCTTATGTTGGGCGCTTCAGCGACGGCGAGATCAACGTCGAGCTGATGGAGAACGTGCGCGGGCGCGACGTGTTCATCGTGCAGTCGACGTGCCCGCCGGCGAACGACAGCCTGATGGAGCTGTTGGTCATGGTGGACGCGGCGCGCCGTGCGTCCGCGGCGCGCATCACCGCGGTGGTGCCGTACTTCGGCTACTCGCGCCAGGATCGCCGCCCGCGCGCGACGCGCTCGGCGATCACGGCCAAGCTGGTGGCGAACATGGTTTCGAGTGCGGGCGTCAATCGCCTGCTGACGATCGACCTGCACGCGGATCAGATCCAGGGATTCTTCGACATCCCGGTCGACAACGTGTACGCCTCGCCGGTGCTGCTCGGCGATGCCTGGAAACAGGGGTACCAGAACGTCATCGTGGTGTCCCCGGACGTGGGCGGCGTAGCGCGTGCCCGCGCCTTCGCCAAGCGCCTGGACGACGCGGACCTGGCGATCATCGACAAGCGCCGCCCGCGACCCAACGAGTCGAAGGTGATGAACATCATCGGCGAGGTCGAGGGCAAGACCTGCTTGCTTGTCGACGACATGGTCGACACGGCCGGCACGCTGTGCCGGGCGGCGCAGGCGCTGAAGGACGAGGGGGCCGCCCGGGTGGTGGCCTACATCACGCACCCGGTGCTGTCGGGGGGCGCGGTGGAGAAGATTTCGAAGTCGGCGCTCGACCAGCTGGTCGTGACCGACACGATCCCGCTGAGCGCCGAGGCCAAGGGTGCGGGCCGCATCCGGCAGCTGTCCGTGGCGGAGCTGCTCGCGGAGACGATCCGCCGTATCCTCGACGAGGGCTCGGTGAGCTCGCTATATGTTGATTAGGCTGAAATCGCAGCAAGCGATTTCGGCGGACATCAGCTGCGTTTCCGCCGGCCAAAGGTGCGACTTTCGCCGGCTGCGACGGATGATAAGGTTTCGGGTGTGGCGGTTTGGTCGCGAACCGGCACGGTTTGGGTAACTACTGGAGACATTCGATGCGCATTTCATTCACTTTCGGCGCGGATCTGCGCGAGACGCAAGGCAAAGGTGCGAGCCGCCGCCTGCGTCACACGGGCAAGGTCCCTGCCATCCTGTACGGCGCCCACCAGGACGCCCAGGCTCTCATTCTGGATCAGCAGAATCTCCTCACCATGATCGCCGACGAGCGTTTCTACTCCTCGATCGTGCGGCTGAAGATCGGCGAGCGCACCCAGGAGGCGATCATCAAGGACGTGCAGATGCACCCGGCAAAGAACCTGGCGCTGCACGTCGATCTGCAGCGCGTGGTGGAGAACGAGAAGATCCGCATCCGGCTGCCGATCCACTTCAAGGGCGAGACAGTGTCGCCCGGCGTCAAGAGCGAGGGGGGTGTGGTCTCGCACATGCGAACCGACGTCGAGGTGAGTTGTCTGCCGAAGGACCTGCCGGAGTTCCTGCAGCTGGACCTGGCGGGCATGAGCCTGAACGACACCAAGTTCCTGGCGGACATTCCGCTTCCCGCCGGGGTGTCGATCCCGGAGCTCACCCAGCGCAATGCGCCGGTGGTATCCATCCATGCGCCGCGCGCCGAGGAGCCCGAGCCGGTCGCGGCCGAAGCCCTCGCAGTGCCGGTCGAGGGTACGGCCGCCGCGGTCCCGGGTGCTCCGGGCGCGCCCGCTGCCCCCGGTGCTCCGGGTGCCGCGCCCGCTGCCGCCCCTGGCGCACCACCGTCCGCGGCCGGGGACGCCAGGAAGGGCGAGGAGAAGAAGGAAGCGGCTTCCGGCAAGAAGGAGGGCGGCAAGAGATAGCCGCCGCAACGGGCAACTGCTCCACACCACCGGCCGCCGCGGGAGTTCCTGCTCCTTCGGCGGCCGGCGGCTTTTGCCGCTGAGTGAACAATGTCAGGTGAGCCGCTCAAGCTGATCGCCGGGCTCGGTAATCCGGGCACCGAGTACGCGCGCACGCGGCATAACGCCGGGTTCCAGTTCGCGGACGAGCTTGCCGCACGCCACGGCGGCGTGTTCCGCAGCGAGCCGCGCCACCGGGCGGAAGTGGCGCGCATACGCCTCGGCGAGAGCGACCTGTGGCTGCTGAAGCCGATGAGTTACATGAATCACAGCGGCGATGCGGTGCGCAGCCTCGCGGCCTACTACAAGGTGCCGGTCGAGGCGATCCTGGTGGCGTACGACGAGCTGGATTTCCCCGCCGGGGTCGTGCGCCTCAGGCAGGGCGGAGGCGCGGCCGGGCACAACGGCATGCGCGATGTGATCGCGCAGATGGGCGATGGGTTCTGGCGGCTGCGGATCGGGATCGGGCACCCGGGTGATCGCGCGCAGGTTCTGGATTACGTGTTGGGACGGCCGCCGTCGGCGGAAGCGCAGTCGATCCGCGAAGCGATCCTGGCGGGGGCGGACGTCGTGCCGGTGCTGCTGGCCGAAGGCGCCCAGATCGCGATGAACGTCCTGCACAGCCGCGAGCCGCCGGGCACGCCCGACACGCCTTAGACGGTATTAATTAACCCGAGGTTTTTTCATGCCCATCCGCTGCGGCATCGTCGGTCTGCCCAATGTCGGCAAGTCGACGCTGTTCAACGCCCTGACGCGCGCGCAGGTCGCGGCCGAGAACTATCCGTTCTGCACCATCGATCCGAATGTCGGTGTGGTTGCGGTGCCCGATCCACGTCTCGCGCAGCTGGCGGCGATTGCCCAGCCGGAGAAGATCGTTCCGACCACCTGCGAGTTCGTCGACATCGCCGGACTGGTCGCCGGCGCTTCCCAGGGTGAGGGGCTCGGCAACCAGTTCCTGTCGCACATCCGCGAGGTGGACGCGATCGCGCACGTGGTGCGCTGCTTCGAGAGCAGCGACGTGGTGCACGTGGCCGGCAAGATCGATCCGGCGTCCGACATGGAGACGATCGACACCGAGCTTGCGCTCGCCGACCTCGCGACTCTCGAGAAGGGCCTGGAGCGCGCCGGCAAGTCGGCCAAGGGCGGCGACAAGGATGCAATCCGCAAGAAGCTGCTCTTCGAGCGCATCAAGCTGCAGCTCGATGCCGCCCAGCCGGTGCGCGCGCTCGCACTCACCGAGGAGGAGCGCCGGGACCTGCGGGAACTGCAGCTGCTCACCGCCAAGCCCGTGATGTACGTCGCCAACGTGTCCGAGCACGGCTTGCGCGACAACCTGCTGCTCGCCGCGCTCGAGCGGCGCGCGGCCGCCGAGGGCGCCCAGGTCGTGTGGGTGTGCGCGGCGATCGAGGCGGAGATCGCGCAGCTCGAGGAGTCCGAGCGCGCCGAGTTTCTCGCTGAGCTGGGGTTGCATGAGCCGGGGCTCAACCGCGTGATCCGCGCCGCCTACACGCTGCTCGGGCTGCAGACCTTCTTTACCGCGGGCCCGAAGGAAGTGCGCGCCTGGACGGTGCGCATCGGGGCTTCCGCGCCGCAGGCGGCGGGGGTGATTCACACCGACTTCGAGCGCGGTTTCATCCGCGCCGAAGTCATCGCGTTCCCCGACTACCTCGCCGGCAAGGGCGAAGCGGGCGCGCGGGACGCCGGCAAGCTGCGCCTGGAGGGCAAGGAATACCTCGTGCAGGAGGGGGACGTCATCTACTTCAGGTTCAATGTCTGAAGGCGACCGCGCTGGTACTCAACCC
>JBOIAH010000586.1:0-2918 GCA_050739055.1 Steroidobacteraceae bacterium
CCTCGGCACCGGCTCGTGGCGGGACCGGGCGACGCTCGCAGGGCTTGCCTGGCGGCTGCGCGCGCTCGGCAGGCGCGACATGCGTGAGCTGCTGCGCATCGGCGGCATGTGCGTGCACGATCTCGTGGACGAGCACTTCGAGTCCCCGCTCCTCAAGGGGGCGCTGGCGTTCGATGCGGTGCTGGGCAGCAACTTCGGCCCGCGCTCGCCGGGCACGGTATTCACGCTCCTTTATCGGCTGGCGGCGGGCGAGGGCGGGACACTGGCGCAGCCGGTGGGCGGACTCGGAGCACTGTCGGAGGCGCTGGCGAGCGCCGCACGGGCGGCCGGCGCGCAGATCCGCACCGCGGCACCGGTCGAACGGATCGTGGTGCGCGAGGACCGCGCGGCCGGGGTGGTGCTGCACTCGGGCGAGGAGATTCGCGCTGCTTGCGTGGTATCGAGCGTCGATCCGAAGACCACTTTCCTGAGCCTGTTGGGCAGCGAGCATCTGGATGCCGGCTTCGTGCGCCGGATCGTGCACCTGCGCGCGCGCGGCCTCACCGCCAAACTGCACCTGGCGCTGGACGGGTTGCCGCCGTTCCGCGGCCTGGAGAGTTCCGCGCTGCGCGGACGGCTGCTGTGGGCGCCGTCGCCCGAGCATATCGAGCGGGCGTTCAATCACGCCAAGTACGGGGAGTTCTCGTCCGCGCCGATTCTCGAGATCACGGCGCCGACGGTGGCCGATCCGGCGCTGGCGCCGCCGGGGAAGCACGTGCTGTCGGTCATCGTGCAGTACGCCCCCTACGCCCTCACCGGCGGCTGGGGCGAGGGGCGCAAGCCCTTAACGGAACTCATCATCGACACCCTCGAGGCGCTCGCACCCGGGTTGCGCGCCCGCGTGCGCCACGCGGAGCTGCTCACCCCGGCGGACATCGAACGGGAGTTCCGCATCACCGGCGGCCATTGGCACCACGCGGAGCTCGCTCTGGACCAGTTCTACGTGCTGCGCCCGGTCCCGGGCGCCGCGCAGTACCGGGCCCCGGTCGGCGGCCTCTACCTGTGCGGCGCCGGCTGTCATCCGGGCGGGGGCGTCATGGGGATTGCCGGGCGCAATGCCGCGCGGCAGGTCGTGAAGGAGGCGGCCTGAAATGCTCACCGAGAGCGAGCCTCACTATCGCCGGCCATTGCTGCAGACACCGTTCCACGAACGTGCGCGGCAGCTGAGCCAGGTCGACAGCTTCATCGCCTGGTCCGGCTACACCACGGTCGACGTGTTCACCAGCGTCGAGCAGGAGTATTTTGCGATCCGCAATGCGACCTCGGTGTACGATCTGACGCCGATGGTGAAGTACCGGATCGCGGGAGGCGATGCGCTGCGCTTTCTCAACCGGCTGATGACGCGCGACATCGGCAAGGTCCGGCCCGGACGGGTGGCCTACAGCGTGTGGTGCAACGACGGCGGTCAGCTGATCGACGATGGCACCGTGTTCTGCCTCGGCGAGCGCGAGTACCGCCTGTGCACCGGCGAGCACCAGCTCGACTGGCTGCTCGACTCCGCCGTCGGCTTCGACGTCGAGATCGCCGAGGTGACCGAGGAGGTGGCGGCGCTCGCGCTGCAGGGGCCGACTTCGTGCTCGGTACTGAAAAAGGCCGGGCTCGCCGGCATCGAGCGCCTCAGGCCCTTCGAGCTCGGCCACTTCGTGCTGCCGGGGACGGGTGTCCGCCTGATGGTGTCGCGCAGCGGATTCACCGGGGATCTGGGCTACGAGCTGTGGATGCCGCCGGCGGATGCCGAGCAGATATGGGATGTGCTCATGGAGGTGGGCAGCACCCGCGGGATTCGCGCCGTCGGCTCGCGCGCTCTGAACATCGCGCGCATCGAAGCCGGGTTCCTGCTGCCGAACGTCGACTTCGTGCCGGCCGAGCGCACCCTGTACATCGGCAGCGAGCGCTCGCCGCTGGAGCTCGGGCTCGCGTGGCTGGTCGATTTCGCCAAGGGTCATTTCACCGGGCGGCGCTCGCTCCTGGCCGAGCAGCAACGTGGCCCGCAGCGGCGCCTGGTCGGACTGGACGTCGAGGGCAACAAGCCGGCCCACAATGCCCTGCTGTACACCGCGCGCGGCGCGCGCCGCCAGGCCGGCAGCGTCACCTCTGCTACCTGGTCGCCCACGACCAAGCGCAACATCGCGCTTGCCATGGTGGACGGCCCGCACTTTGCCCTCGGTGGCACGGTCTGGGCGGACATCTATCTCAACCGCGAGCTGGTGTGGGAGCGCCGCATGGCGCGCGCGCGCATTGTCGAGCGGCCGTTCTTCGCCCCGGAGCGGCGCCGCGCAACCCCGCCGGCGGATTTCTAGGGATCACCGTGATCGCAACCCCGCTCAAACCCCTCACCGACCGGCCCTGGCTCGATCCCGCCGCCACCGCGCAGATCACCATCGAGGGCGTCAGCAAGACCTACGGGGCGTTCACCGCGGTCGACAACCTCAACCTGAGCATCTATCGCGGCGAGATGTTCGCGCTGGTGGGCGCCTCGGGCTGCGGCAAGACGACGCTGCTGCGCATGCTGGCGGGATTTGCCGAGCCCAGCAGCGGGCGCATCTGCATCGACGGGGCGCCGATGAGCGGCGTGCCGCCGTACGAACGGCCCGTGAACATGATGTTCCAGTCGTACGCGCTGTTCCCGCACATGACGGTGGAGCGCAATGTGGGCTACGGCATCGGCCGCCTGAAGCTCGATGCGGCCACCCGCAAGCGCCGCATCCAAGAGGCGCTCGAGATGGTGCAGCTCACGCAGGTGGCCGCGCGCAAGCCGCACCAGCTCTCCGGGGGCCAGCGCCAGCGCGTGGCGCTGGCGCGCGCGCTGATCCGCCGGCCCAAGGTGCTGCTGCTTGATGAGCCGCTGTCGGCGCTCGACAAGAAGCTGCGCGAGCAGA
>JBOIAH010000587.1:0-16793 GCA_050739055.1 Steroidobacteraceae bacterium
CCGCGCGCGCGAGCGCGGCGAACGCGGCGGCGCACACCGCAAGCGCCGCGGCGGCGCACCACGCGGCGCCGGCTGCGGCGAGCAGCGCGAGCGCGACGGCCGCGGCGCCCGCGAGGATCCCCACCAGCACGCGCGTCAAGGACACGGCCAGCCGATCCAGTGGGGTGGGCGAACGCTGCGCCTCGCCCGCCCACAGGCCCGCCACGAGCGCGAGCCCGAGGAGCGCCGGGGCCGCGTAGATGTCGCGCGCCGTGGCCGCGAGCGACAGCAGCACGAGCAACGGCAGGCTCGCGCCGAGCGCGAATCGCCACGCCGTGCCGGATGGGTCCGGCGCGCGCGCCGCGCGCCACGCGCGCCGCAGCGCCGCGGCCACGATCAGCGTCCACGGCAGCAGGTACACCGGCAGCTCGAGGAGATACTTGCCCGGGGTGTTGCGGTGACCGGCGGTGTAGTCAAGCGCGGCAGGGGCCGTGACCGGGGTGAATCGTCCCACGACGTTGTGCCAGAACAGAGTGAGCAGGGCGTCGGGCCCGTGCGCCGTGCGCGCGACCGCGACGATCCACGGCCCGATGATGAGCGCCTGCAGGGTGAGGCCAGCGTACAGCTCCCAGCGACGCAGTTCGCTCCAGCGCCGCTCCCACACGATGATCGAGGCGAGCGCCAGCGCCGGCACCAGCCAACCCGGGGCGCTCTTGGCCATGAAGCCGAGGGCGGCGCCGAGATGCATCAGCGTGTAGCCGGCCGCCTTGACCGTCCCCGCGGGTGCCCGGTAGCCGCGCCAGGCGCCCAGCAGCGCCAGCGCACAGCCCGCAAGCAGTGCGGCGTCCGGTGCCAGCCAGATCGTGACGCGGTACGCGGTGAGCGCACTCGCGGCGATGAGCGCGGCGATCACCGCCGGGGCGATTTGTGCCTGCATGGCGAGCGCGAGCGCGCCGACGGTGAGCGCGGTGATCAGGGCATACAGCAGGTTGGGGGCGCGCGCGGCGCCGGCGGAATCGCCGAACAGCGCCACGGCGCCCGCCGACATCCAGTACGACAGGGGTGGTTTCTCGAGGAACGGCGTGCCGGCGAGCTGCGGCAGGGTGCGATCGCTCTGCAGGCTCATGCGCCAGGCGATGTCGGCCTCGCGCGGCTCATCGGGGGTCCACAGCCCGCGGCCGAAGATGCCGACGAGCCACAGCGGCGCGAGCGCCACCACGATCAGCACGGCTCCCGAGCGGACGGGTGCGGACGCACGCGGCAATGAAATCAACGCACCCCCTGCGGAGGATCACACCTCGCGAAGGGGCAATTATGCGTATGTCAGCCTGCTAAAGAGTAGCGCACGATCACCCGCACCGCGCGGGGGTGATCCGACCACTGCGCGAACGCCTGGCATACCTGGCGCGTGCCGCTCTCGGGCGTGCCCTCCGAGTATTCCTTGGCGAAGCGCGCCTGTCCCGATTCCTGACCGGGCAGGAAGCGGCTCGCGCTCCACGGCGTGTCCGCCTCGGCGAGCCGGCTGAGGAGCACAACTTCCGTCACCTTGGCGGCGGCCGGAATGCTCGCGCACAGCGTTACCGGGCTGGCGTCGGCTTCGATGCACGCCGGGGCGGAGGGCGTCCCCGCAGCGGTGGGCACAACGGGGGTTGAGGCGGGCGCGGCGACGCGCACCGCCGCGGGCCGACAGGCGGGCACCGTGGCGGCGACCGCCACACCGTCGGTGCCGATCTCGCGCAGCACGGAGCTTTGGATCTCGGCACGTGCGTTGGAACGCGTGAGCTCGAGCTCTTTGGCCGTGCGGCTGATCTGCGCGATCCCTGCCTGCAGCTCCTGTTCGCGCGCAAGCTGCGCCGCGCGCTCGCCGTCGGTCAGCCACTGCGAGAGCGCGAAGCCCGATACACCCGCCGCGCCGATGATCACCAGCAGCACGACGCGCTGCACACGGCTCTTGCGGCGCGTGGCGGCGGTGGACTGGCCGCGCGCGCCGTCGCGCAGCGCGGCGGATCTGAGCTGCAAGAACGACGCGGACAGCGTCGCGGTTCCCGCGATGATGGCGGCCAGCACTGAATCGGGCATGGGCGTTAGCACGCGGCGGATATCTCCGGCCGCCACGCTAGCACGCTGTCGGGCCGCGGACGCCTGCGAAGCCCGGGAGAAGCGGAAAAACGCGACACTGGTCACACCGCCGTGCTGAAACGGCCGCCGGCCGGTTTCAGTAATTTGACCAGGGCCGGTTCGCCTCCAGCCAGCGCTCAAGCGGCGCCGGATCGGTGCCGATGAGGTGCAAGCCGAGCTTGGTCCGGCGCCACAGGATGTCTGGCGCGGTGCGCGCAAATTCCTCGCGGCACAGGTAGTGCACCTCGCGCTCGTACAGCTGCGGCAGCAACTCGACTCCCAGGTCCGCGAGCGAGGCGGCATCCCCGAGCAGGCGTTCGATCCGCGTTCCGTATGCATGCGCGTAGCGCAGGTGCAGGCGGGGAGGAAGCCACGGGTAGCGCCGCTCGACGGTGCGCAGGAACACCGCGAAGCTTCCCTCGGGCAGATCTGCGCCGGGCAGGAGGGCGCGCGCGGTCCATGGGTCCGTGCGCGAGCCCAGCACCGGCGCCAGCAGGCTGACGGCGTCCTCGGCGAGCCGGCGATAGGTGGTGATCTTCCCGCCGAACACCGACAAGAGCGGTGCGGGCCGCCGGTCGAGCTCGAGCGCGTAATCGCGGGTCACGCTCATCGGGTCGCGCGACTCGTCGGCGAGCAGCGGCCGCACGCCCGAGTAGCTCCAGCGCACGTCCGCCGGGGTGGTCTGGCGGATGAAATAGCGGTTGGCCAGCGCACACAGGTAGTCGAGCTCCGCGGCGTCGATGCGCACCGCGGCCGGATCGCCGTGGTAATCGATGTCGGTGGTGCCGAGCAGCGTGAACTCATGCTCGTAAGGGATCGCGAACACGATGCGCCGATCCTCGTTCTGAAAGATGTAGGCGAAGCGATGGTCGAACAGCCGCGGCACGACCACGTGGCTGCCCTTCACGAGCCGCACCTGGTGCGCGGCGTGCACCGGGGTGGCGCGCTGCACGAAAGCCCCCACCCACGGACCGGTGGCGTTCACCGCAGCGCGCGCCTGGATGGTGCAGCTCTCGCTCGCAGCGCTGATGGTGGCGCTCCAGCCCCCGCGCTGCGCGCTCAGGCGCTCGCAGCGCGCCCGTGTCAGGATCGTGGCACCGCGCTGCTGCGCATCCAGCGCGTTGAGCACCACGAGGCGCGCGTCATCGCACCAGCCGTCGGAATACACGAATCCGCGCTGGTAGCTCTCCTTGAGCGCGCCGCCGGCGATGTGACGGCGCAGGTCGACCGCGCCGGAGGCCGCGAGGCGCCCGCGGCGCGCCAGGTGATCGTAGAGAAACAGGCCGGCGCGGATCAGCCACGCCGGGCGCAGGTGCGCCGCGTGCGGCATGATGAAGTGCAGCGGGCGCATGATGTGCGGCGCGCTCGCCAGGAGGATTCCCCGCTCGATGAGCGCCTTGCGAACCAGGGTGAAGTGGAACTCCTCCAGGTAGCGCAGGCCGCCGTGGATCAGCTTGGTGCTGGCGGAGGAGGTGTGTGCGGCCAGGTCGTCCTGCTCGCACAGCAGCACCGTGAGGCCGCGCCCGGCGGCATCTCGTGCGATCCCGGTGCCATTGATCCCTCCACCGACGATCAGCAGATCCCAGCTGCCGCCCTCGAGCTGGCTCAGGCGCGGCGTGGCGCCTGCGCTCCGTAGTAGTCCGGGTAGTCCTGGGTGAGTCCCTTGAAGCGGCGGTGAATCCACAGGTATTGCTCGGGAACCAGACGCACCTGCGCCTCGATCATGTGGTTGAAGCGCTCGGTGTCGGCCGCGGGGCTGTCGCTCGGGAAGTTCTCGAGCGGCGGATGGATGATCGCACGGTAGCCCCGGGCACCAGGTAATCGCTGGAAGAAATAGGGTAACACCACGGCGCCGGTCATGCGCGCCAGGCGCGAGGTGAGCGTGTTGGTGGCGGCCGGGATCCCGAACAGCGGCACCATCTCCGCGCCCTTCTTGCGGTAGCTCTGGTCCGGCGCGTACCACACGCACTCATTGTTCTTCAGCGCGGTGAGAAAGGCGCGGATGTCGTCCCGGGGGATTGGATGCCCGCCGTGTGCGCAGCGATAGCGGCTGAGCGCGTACGCCAGCACCTCGTTCTTGGTCGGCCGGTACAGGAAGTTGACCGGAGCCACCGAGGCGAGCGTGCGGCCGGCCATCTCCATCGCCGTGAAGTGGGCGGTGAGCAGTATCACTCCGCGGCCGCGGGCGTGCGCGGCCAGCAGGTGCTCGCGGCCCTCGATGCGCACCATGCGGGCGAGCCGCTCGGGTGAGCTCCACCAGGCGAGCGGAATCTCCAGCAGCCCGACCCCTAAGCTCGCGAAGTGCTGATCGAGCAGCCGCTCGCGCGCCGCGCGGTCGAGCTCCGGCAGGCACAGCTCGATATTGCGCCGGGCGGTCCTCACGAAGCCGCGCGTCACACGCCGCAGCACCGCGCCCAGCATCCGCCCGAGCGGCACCAGCCACGGAAACGGCAGCCACGCGAGCAGGCGCAGTACCCCCACGCCCGCCCAGGTGAGCCAGTAACGGGGCGCGAGCAGCCGCAGTCGCATGCGTAATCCCCTCAAGAGTTCCGCGTAGATACCTTGTTCATTTCCACGTTGCAACTGTGCTCCAATGCGGCGCAATGGGCAGCGCCGACCCGCGGTATCTCGAAGTGCGCCTCGCGCACGTCAGTGTGCGCCGAGGCGGGCGCGCCGTTCTCAGGGACGTGAGCTGGAACATCCGCCCGGGCGAGCGCTGGGTGCTGGCCGGCGGCAACGGCGCCGGCAAGACACAGCTGCTGAAGCTCATCGCCGGCGCCGTGTGGCCCGCGCCCGCGGCAGCGCCGACGCGGCGTTACCTCCGGGGCCGGCAGCAGTGGTCCACGCCGCAGGAGGTGAAGGATGAGATCGCCTATCTCGGGGCGGAGCGCCAGGACCAGTACCAGCGCTACGGCTGGAACACGGCGGTCGAGCGGATCGTGGGTACCGGCGTGTACCGCACCGACGTGCCGCTCGATGCGCTGACCGCGGCGGACCGGCGGCGCGTACGCCACGCGCTCCAGGCGCTCGGGGTCGCGCACCTCGCGTCGCGAGCGTTCCTCTCGCTGTCGTACGGGGAACGTCGGGTGAGCCTGCTGGCGCGGGCGCTCGCCTCACGCCCGCGGCTGCTGTTGCTCGATGAGGTGCTGAACGGGCTTGACGGGATCAATCGGGCGCGGATGCTGCACTGGCTGGCACGCCGGACGCGGCGGCTTCCCTGGGTGCTCGCCACGCACCGCTTGGAGGACGTGCCGCCGGCCGCAACCCACGCACTGGTGTTGAATCGCGGACGGATCGTGTATGCGGGGAGTCTGCGCCGCGCGCCGCTCGCGCGCTGGCTCGATGTTGCGCATCAGGGGCTGCCTTCCTCCGGCGCCCGTGGCCTGCGGCGCGGCGCGCGCACCGCCGGCCGGGCGCTGGTGCGGCTGACCAACGCGCAGGTCTACCTCGACGGCAGCCGCGTGCTGGCCGGCGTTTCCTTCGCCGTGCACCCGGGCGAATGCTGGGTGGTCCACGGCCGCAACGGCTCGGGCAAGACGACCCTGCTGCGTACCGTGTACGGGGATCACGGCGTCGCGCTCGGCGGTCGCATCGAGCGTGCGGGGGTGGCGGCCGGCGTGCCCCTGGAAGCCTTCCGCCGACGCGTGGGCCTGGTCGCTCCGCATCTGCAGGCCGAGCATCCGCGCGAGCTCACCGTGACCGAGGTGGTGCAATCCGGGCGCCACGCGAGCATCGGGCTCAACGACGCGCCGAGCGCGCCCGACCGGGACGCGGCACGGCGCACGCTGGCGCTGTTTGGACTGGCGCGGCTGGCGACGCGGAGCCTGCGCGAGCTGTCCTACGGGCAGTCGCGGCGCGTGCTGTTTGCGCGCGCCTGGGTGCGCGAGCCGCAGCTGTTGCTGCTCGATGAGCCATTCGCGGGCGTCGATGCTCCCACGCGCCGCTCGCTGATGAAACGCGTGACGGCACTCGCGGCCGGCGGCACCGCGGTGGTGGTCACCACGCATCAGCGCGCAGACTGGCCCGCTTGCGCGACCCACGAGCTCGAGTTGGCGGGCGGCCGCGCGCGCTATTGCGGGCCGTTGCGAGCCACCTCCAGGCGGGCGCCGCGGCCCGCGGCAGGCGCGCGGTGAAGCGGCCCGCCGTCTGGGCGAGCCTTGCCCTCGTGCTGGTCGCGCTCGGAGGGCTCGCGGCCCTGGTGCGGGCGCCGCTCTTCTGGAAGCGCTACGCCGGCGCGCTCATCGAGCCGCGCGCGCTCGTGCCTGCCTGGTACGAGCCGCGCGAGCTGGTGGCCGGAGGCGACCAGCCACCGGCGCCGCGCGTGGCGCCGGCGCTCGAGTCGCTCGACCCCCGTGCGCTGGAAACTGCCGCCGCCTACGCCGCGAGTCTCGACTCGCGCGCGCTCATCGTCGCGCGGCACGATCACATCGTCTTCGAACGGTACTGGCACGGAACGGGGTTCGACACGCTTGCCGACGCACAGTCCTTCACCCGGATCGTTGCCGCGCTGCTCACCGGCAGCGCGATCTCGCATCGCAGGATCGGCTGGCCGGACGAGCCCATCGGCAACTTCATCGGCGAGTGGCGCCGCGATGCCCGCGGCGCCATCACCGTGCGGAACCTGCTGCAGATGTCGAGCGGCCTGGCACCGGCGTCCGCCACCCGCGCGCCGTGGGGGGACGCCGCGCGCGCCCTGTTTGGCACCGACGTGGCGGGCACGGCCCTCGCTGAGCGGCTCGCCGCTGTGCCGGGGCGGAGCTGGGCGGAGCAGAGCGCGGACCCACAGCTGCTGGCGCTGGTGCTCGAGCGCGCCACGGGCGAGCGCTACGCGAGCTACGTGTCGCAGGCGCTGTGGCGGCGCATCGGTGCCTCCGACGCCTGGCTGTACCTCGACCGTCCGGGAGGCGCGGCCCATGCGGACTGCTGCATGCTCGCGCGTCAGGGCGACTGGATCCGGGTGGGCGAGCTACTGCTCCGGGACGGCAACTATCGCGGCTACGAAGTCATCCGGCCCGGTTGGGTGACGCTGATGCGCGCTCCGGTGCACGCCAACCCGGACTACGGCGCCTACCTGCGCCTGAGCGCCGGGGCGGCCGGCGGCCGGGAGCCGTACGCGGCCGCCGATACCTTCGTCGTCGATGGCGGCGGCGGCAACCGCTTGTGGCTGATTCCGTCCCTGCAGATTGCGGTGCTGCGCACCGGCGGCCGCAGTAGCGGGCGCGACTGGGACGAGGCGCGCATTCCCAACCTGATCATTCGCGCCGCCCGCGACTTCGTGCCACGCGCTGCGCGACCCGCCGGCGATATTTCCGAGCTCGTTCCCGGGCACTAGCCGCCCACCCACCAGGCCTGACGCGCGCTTGAACAAGCAACTCGGAGCGCTGTTCCTCTTCAGCAGCGTCGACACGCTGGGATTCGGCATCCTGATTCCTCTCGTGCCGTACATGGCCGACCGCTTCGGTGCCGCCCCGCAGCTCATCACTCCGATCCTCGGCAGTTACTCGTTGTGCCAGCTGATCGCGGCACCGTTCTGGGGGCGCCTGAGCGATCGCCATGGGCGGCGGCCGATTCTCATGACCAGTCTGGCGGGTGCGTGTCTTTCCTACGTGATCCTCGCCTGTGCCCACAACATCTGGTGGCTGCTGGCCTCGCGCATGCTCGCGGGGCTGATGGCGGGCAACATCGCGGCGGCGTTCGCCTACGCCTCCGACGTGAGCGCCCCGCAGAAGCGGACCGCGTCGATGGGGCTGATCGGGGCGGCGATCGGGATCGGCTTCACGCTCGGGCAGCCGGTGGGGGGCATTCTCGCCGGCAAGGATGCGCGCAGCGCGGACTTTGTCACACCCGCCGTGGTATCCGCCGGCCTGAGTCTGCTCGCCATCCTGCTGGTGAGGGTCGTGCTCCCGGAGAGTCACACGGCGCAGCACCGGCGCGAACGCCCGGACGAAGGGCGGCGCGGCTCCTGGCGGCTGCTGCGCGAGCGGCCGCCGCTCGCGTTGCTCGCCGCGGCGACTCTCCTCGTGACCTACTCGCAGTCGATCCTGGAGTCGATTTTCGCGATCTGGGCCCTGCACAAGTATGGCTTCGGCCCCCGCACCGTCGGGCTGCTGCTGTTTGGCGTCGCCCTGCCGGCGCTCGTGATGCAGGGCGGAGTGGTGCGCGTGCTGGCGCCGCGGCTGGGGGAGGTGCGGTTGGCGACGTGCGGGGTACTGGCGTACGTCGCGGGGCTCGTGACCGTGGCGGCAGGTTCCACTCCCGCGGTCACGGTACCCGGCCTGATCCTGTGCGGGGTGGGACTGGGCGCCTACAACCCGAGCGCCTACGCGCTCGCTTCCCGGCAGTCGCAGCGCCACGACCGCGGTGGGGTCATGGGCACTTACGTGGCGAGCGCGAGCCTGGCGCGGGTCATCGGGCCGCTCACCTCCGGTCCCATTTACGCACTGCTCGGACCTGCCGCACCATTCCTGGTCGGTGCGTGTGTCACGCTGCCCGCGGCCTGGCTGCTGCGGCGGCTGCGCCGCGCCGGCGGCTGACTCTCAAGCCGGCGCCGCGCCGAGCGCGACTTCGATCGCGCCGTGCACCAGGCGCACCGCGTGCGTGGGCAGCGGCCCTTCGGCCGGCGGCCCGAGCACTCGCCCGTCGCGGATGTCGAAGGACGCGCCATGCAGCGGGCACACCAGGCGCGTGGCGCGCAGCCGCCCCTCGCACAGGCGCGCATGCGCGTGCGTGCAGATATTGTCGAGCGCGAACACCCCGTCGCGCGTGTGGCAGACCAGGATCTCCCGTCCCGCGATCATGCAGGCCCGCATGCTTCCCGGGGCAAGCTCCGCAAGTTTCATCACCGCCTCGAACTGCGCCATGCGGGCTAGAGCGTGATCTCGGTTTCGAAGATTGACACGGCCTGGCCCCTGATCCACACGCCATCGAGGTTCCCATCGCGGAATTCAAGCTCGACCTGGACGCGCCCCGGGCGATGCAGGTAATGACCCTGCACGCCGGTGAACTGCGCCCGGCCCGCATCCGGCGTGAGCAGTCCGAGTTGCGCGAGGTATGCGCCGAGCAGTCCGTGCGCGTTGCCGCTGACCGGATCCTCGTTGATGCCGAGCGCCGGACAGAACATGCGCGATTCGACCTGGGTGTCCCCCCCGGGCCGGAACGCGAACACGAAGTAGCCGGCCGCCCCGAGCTGCGCCGACAGGGTCGTGAGCCTGGCGAAGTCGGGCTTGAGATGCTTGAGCGGCTCGGGTGCGCGCACACCGATCAGCAGGCGCGCGCCGCTGACTCCCGCGATGCGCGGCGCGATGCGCGTGTCGAGGCTCTCGGAGGCGAGCGCCAGGGCATCCAGCACCGCCAGACGCTCGCGGTCGTTCAGCTCGCGCCCGAGGGGCGGCGGGCTGCGCCGGATCGCGATGCTGCGGTCCTCGCCCGTGCCGCGCACTTCCACGTCGACGATCCCCGCCTTGGATTTCTGCCGCTGCCGGCGCGGGGCGTCCTGCCGGCGCGACAACACGTACTGCGCCGCCACCGTCGCATGCCCGACGAATCCGATCTCGCCCCGCGGGGTGAAGAAGCGCGCGCGCACGCTGTGGTCGGCGCCGTCGGCGGAGAGCATGAAGGCGGCTTCGGCGTTGTTGAGCTCACGCGCCACCGCCAGCATCTGCTGGTCGCTGAGCCCGTCGGCGTTGAGCACGACCCCGGTCGGGTTGCCGGTGAAGGGCTCGCGGGTGAAGGCATCCACCTGGTGAACCTGGATCTTGCGCGTCATCATGCTCCGTCCGCCGCTTCCGCCCCGGAATGCAATTCTAGTCCTATCCTCAAGTCATTGGCTGAAAGCGCCTGCGGCGCTTTCAGCAAGCCCGCCGCACAGCGGCGCACACTCGCCGGCAAAAGACGTGGCTTTCGCCGGCGAAAAGCTGGCCGTTGCAGCAGCGGCGCTTTCAGCAGGCCCGCCAGGCCGCGCATGCAATACTGGGGCCGCAGACGGGAGGGACACTCATGGACATCGGCGTCGAAATCAGTCTGTATCCGCTCACGGCGGACTATATTGCAGCCATCCACGAGTTTGTGGAGCGCATCAGCGCGGACCGCGCCTTGCGGGTCGTCACGAACAGCATGAGCACTCAGGTGTTCGGGGGTTTCGAAGAAGTCATGGATACGCTGCGGGCCGCGCTGGGCACGAGCCTGCAGAGCATCGCGGGCGGCGGGGAACGGGCGGTGTTCGTGATGAAAGTGTTCGGGCCGCTGGCGCCGGCCTGAAGGCCGGCGGTGCGCGCCGCGGGCTGGCGGGGCGGATAGCGAACCGGCACACTAGCGGACCCGAGGCGCTTGCGCCTCAAGACAAGTAAGCGGTTTCGGGGGACCTGCATGGCGCTTTTGCGTGTCGTGGATCGCGACGGGGTCGAACACGAGGTTGACGGCAAGACGGGCCTGAAGGTGATGGAGAACCTGCGCGAGCTCGACTATGGAGTCGCGGCGATCTGCGGCGGCATGTGCTCCTGCGCGACCTGCCACGTGTACGTCGATCCGCAATGGCTGGGCAAGCTCCCCGCGATGATGTCCGACGAGCGCGAACTGCTCGCCGAGTTGTCGCACTACGGCGAGCATTCCCGCCTCTCCTGCCAGGTCGAGTTCACTCCCGACCTGGCGGGGCTGCGCGTAACCATTGCTCCCGACGAGTAGGAGCTAAGCCGTGTCTGCAGGCAGCGTGCTGGTTGAAACCCACGGCCCGGTGGCGCTGGTCACACTGAACCGCCCCGAGAGCTCCAACACCCTCAACCTGCAGACCGCCATGGACCTGCTGGCGGCCGCGCTGGCCTGCGCACGCAACGCCGCGGTGCGCGCCGTGGTGCTGACGGGTGCCGGCCGGCATTTTTCCTTCGGCGGCGATCTGCGCGCCATGGCGTCCCGGGAAGTCGCGCTCGATGACCATATCCGCGAGCTGACGACCTACCTGCACGCGGCGATTTCGCATTTCGTGCGCATGGACGCGCCACTCATCGCCGCGGTCAACGGCACCGCGGCCGGCGCGGGAGTCGGCCTGGTCGCCATGGCGGATCTCGCGCTGTGCGCGCGTACCTCGAAGTTCAACCTGGCCTATACCAGCGTGGGGCTCACACCCGACGGCGGCACCTCGTTCCTGCTGCCGCGAACCGTGGGGGTGAAGCGCGCCATGGAGCTGCTGCTGCTCAACCGCGTATTGACGGCGGACGAGGCGCTCTCCTGGGGGCTGGTGAACGAGGTCGTCGACGACGAGCAGTTGCTCGGACGGGCCGTGGAGCTCGCGGAGCGGCTGGCGCATGGCGCCGGCAGCGCCTACGGGGCGACCAAGCGCCTCCTCGCGCATTCACTCGGCGCGTTCGAGTCGCAGATGGTGCTCGAGAGCGAGACCATCGCCGCGCAAGCCGTGAGCCCGGATGGCGTGGAGGGCATCGGCGCGTTTCTCGAGAAGCGCAAGCCGCGCTTCCCCGGCAAGGGCCCGCACTGAAGCGCCAGACACGAGTCGCACCAGCATGTCGTGGACGGTCCTCGCACTCATCGTGGCTCTGGCGGTCATCGCGGTGCGCGTTTATTCCAAGCTGCGCACCGCGCAACGCTCGCGGCTGGCCACCTGGGACCAGCAGCTCATCGAGCGGCTGCGCTCGCGCGGCTACGTGCCGTTCACCGATTATCCGCTGGATTTCTTCCTCGCATTGCCGGACGAGGCCGCGTGCCAGGCAGTACGGGCGCGGCTCGAGCCGGAGTTCAGCGTCGATGTGAAGACGATGGAGAACGATCCGGAGCTGCACTTCAGCCTGCACGCTACCCGCAGCATGCGGCTCATCGTGCCGGACGTGCAGGAGGTCAGCGCCCGCATGACGGCGCTCGCCACCGAGCACAAGGGGCGCTACGACGGCTGGGCGGCGTAGCAGCCCCCGCCTTGCGGGTGTCAGGCCGCGCGCGCCGTCGCTAGCGCTTTTCCGACTGTCGCCGGACGGCTTCGGCGGCGGCGGCGATCGCGGCCGGATCGCCCAGGTAGCGGCTGCCGCGGGGCTTGAGCACACCGTCCAGCTCGTACAGCAGCGGCACGCCGGTCGGAATGTTGAGCTCGACGATTTCGCTCTCGGGGACGTCGTCGAGCATCTTGACCATGGCCCGCATACTGTTGCCGTGCGCCACGACGAGCACGTTGCGCTCGCGACGCAGCTCCGGCGCGATGCGCGCGTGCCAGTAGGGCAGCAAGCGCTCGAGCGTGTCCTTGAGCGACTCGGTGGCCGGCAGCCGCCACGGCTCGACCCCGGCGTAGCGCGGATCGAAGCGCGGGTGCCGCTCATCCTCCGCTGCCAGCGCCGGCGGAGGAATGTCGTAGCTGCGGCGCCAGATTCTGACCTGCGCCGCGCCGTGCTCGGCGACGGTCTGCGCCTTGTTCAGCCCCTGCAGCGCCCCGTAGTGCCGCTCGTTCAATCGCCACGAGCGCTCGACCGGGACCCACATGCGGTCCATCGTATCGAGCATGATCCACAGCGTACGGATGGCCCGCTTCAACACCGAGGTGAGCGCCGCGTCGACGCTCACGCCCTCCTTGAGGAGCTCGCGTCCGGCCTGCGCCGCTTCCGCGCGTCCCTGGTCGGTGAGGTCCACGTCAGTCCAGCCGGTGTACCGGTTGTCGAGATTCCAGGTGCTCTGGCCGTGGCGGACCAGGATCAGCTTGCCGGGCACGTGAGGGACTTCCGCTAAAGCTGTGCCGGCGGTCAGTTCGCGAGCCTGCGGACCGACTCCACGCCGACCGTCAGCGTGGCGAAATCACTCGCTCCGGCCGCGCGCATGTCTGCCAGCATGCGCTGCCAGTTCTGCAGCTCCTTGCCCGCCGCCTCCATCCAGGCGCTCACGCGGGCCTGGACGGTGCCGCGCCCCTTGCGCGCCAGCACCCGCTCGGTGAGGCGCCGGTGAACCCGCAGGGCCGCATCGCGCAGCCCGGCGCGGGCGATGGCCTGCCACGGGCCGTCGACGCTCAGCTTCTCGATGCGCGGCCGCAGCCAGTCGAAGCCGATGCAGGTGCCGACCTCGAAGTACATGCGCGCGGTCTCCGCGACGCTCACCCGGTGAGCCGACGAGATCTCCACGATGTCGAGTGCCGCGTTCAGCACCTCGAGACTGGCCATGCGCACGGCCAGCTGCCCGGGCAGGCCCGCCTCGCTGTAGCGCAGGTGCGCCTCGCCGAAGCGCTCGAGCTCCGCCCCGGTGAGCAGCTCCGCGATGCCGGCTTCGAGTTGCCGGACGCCCGCGCGGAATTCCCTGACCGCGGCGTCGACCTGCAGGCCGCGCCGGCGGGCCCCGAGCAGCCAGTAGGTCGCGTGCCGCAGCAGGCGGCTGGTCTGGAAGGCCGTTTCGTACTGCACCTTCGCAGGCACCCGGTTGTCGAGCGCCTCGATCTGCTCCCACACCTCGCGCATCGCGAATATCTCGCGCGCCGCGGTGTAGGCACGCGCGATCTGCGCCGGTCCCGCCCCGGTGTCTTCCTGCGCCCGCGGCACGAACGTGGGCCCCATGCGGTTCACCAGGCTGTTGGTGGTCGCCGTGGCGATGATCTCGCGGCGCAGCCGGTGGCGCGTGATGGCGCGCGGGAAGCGCTCCTGCACCGGGGCGGGGAAGTAGCGCTCCAGCTCCCTGGACAGATACGGATCCTCGGGCACGTCGGAGGCCAGCAGGTGGTTGTTGAGCCAGATCTTGCTGTAGGCGAGCAGGATCGCCAGCTCCGGCCGCGTCAGGCCGACACCGTGCTTGCGGCGCTCGGTGAGCTCATCGTCAGCCGGCAGGAACTCGAGCGTCCGATTCAGATCCCCGGAGCGCTCCAGCGAGCGGATCAGATGCTGGAACTCCGGCAGCCGCGCGCCGGATTGCGCCTCGAGGGTGCTGATCGCCTGGCTCTGGTGGTAGTTGTTGCGCAGCACCAGATCCGCGACCGCGCGCGTCATGCGCGCCAGCAGCCGGTTGCGCTCGCCGCGCGGCAGCTTGCCCTCCGCTACCTGCGGGTTGAGCAGGATCTTGATGTTCACCTCGAGGTCGGAGGTGTTGACGCCGGCGGAGTTGTCGATGAAATCGGTGTTGAGGCGGCCACCCTTGAGGGCGTACTCGACGCGGCCGCGCTGCGAAAGGCCGAGGTTGCCGCCTTCGCCGACCACCTTGGCGCGCAGCTCCTTGCCGTTGATGCGCACCGCATCGTTGCTGCGGTCGCCGACCGCGGCGTTGGTCTCGTCGCTTGCCTTGACGTAGGTGCCGATGCCGCCGTTCCACAGCAGGTCGACCGGCATGCGCAGAATGGCGCGGATTATCTCGGTGGGCGCCGCCGTCCCCGACTCCAGCCCGAGCAGCGCGCGTGCCTCGGCCGGCAGCGTGATCGACTTCGCGGAGCGCGGGAATATTCCGCCCCCGCGTGACAGCTTCTTGCGGTCGTAGTCGTCCCAGCTCGAACGGGGCAGGGCGAACACGCGGGCACGCTCGGCGAAGCTCAGCGCGGCGTCCGGGTCCGGGTCGAGGAATAAATGGCGGTGATCGAACGCGGCCTGCAGCCGGACGTGGCGCGACAACAGCATGGCGTTGCCGAAAACGTCACCGGACATGTCGCCGATGCCCGCGACCGTGAAGTCGGTCTTCTGGATGTCGAGGCCGGTTTCGCGGAAATGGCGCTTCACACACTCCCAGCCGCCGCGCGCGGTGATGCCCATCTTCTTGTGGTCGTAACCCGCCGAGCCGCCGGAGGCGAACGCGTCGCCGAGCCAGAAGCCGTAATCCGCCGAGATGGCGTTGGCGATGTCGGAGAAAGTGGCGGTGCCCTTGTCGGCCGCGACCACGAGGTAGGCATCGTCACCGTCGCGGCGCACCACCTGCGGCGGCGGCACGATGCGCCCGGAGACGATGTTGTCGGTGAGATCGAGCAGCCCGCGCATGAACATCTGATAGCAGGCCACCACCTCCGCCTGCAGTTCCTCGCGCGTGCCGGTGGGCAGCCGTTTGGGGACGAAGCCGCCCTTGGCGCCGACCGGAACGATGACGGTGTTCTTGACGTTCTGCGCCTTCATGAGGCCCAGGACCTCGGTGCGGAAGTCCTCGCGGCGGTCCGACCAGCGGATGCCGCCGCGCGCGACGTGGCCCATGCGCAGGTGCACCGCCTCGACACGCGGACTGTAGACGAAGATCTCGAACTTCGGCTTCGGCAGCGGCAGATCCGCGATCATCCCCGGATCGAACTTGAAGGAGAGGTAGCTCCTGGGTTGGCCGTCGCGGCCGGTCTGGTAGAAGTTGGTGCGCAGCGTCGCGCGCACCAGGTTCAGGTAGGCGCGCAGTATGCGATCGTCATCCAGGCTTGCGACCCCGTCGAGGCCCGAGCGGATCTGCGCGACCAAACTGTCGGCGCTGCGATCGGCCTTGGCAGTGCGGGCCGTCGCCGGGTCAAAGCGCGTTGCGAACAGGCGCACGAGATTCCTGGCGATGGCGGCGTTTGCGGCCAGCGTGCGCTCCATGTAGGCCTGGCTGAATGGCACGCCGGTCTGCAGCAGGTAACGGCAGTAGGCGCGCAGTACCACGATCTGGCGCGCGCTCAGATCGGCGCCGAGCAACAGGCGGTTGAATCCGTCGTTCTCCACCGCACCGCTCCAGGTGGCCGCGAACGCCTCGCGGAACTCCGCCTCCACCCGCGCGATGTCCACGACCAGCCGGTCGCGATGCTCGAGCTCGAAGTCCTGGATCCAGGCCGCACCGCCCCCGGGCCAGGCGAGCTCGTACGGGCGTTCGGAGATTACCCGCAGACCGAAGTTCTCCAGCATCGGCAGGATGTCGGAGATCGGCACCGGGTCGGCGCGCTTGACGATCTTCAGGTGCACGCGCTCGGGCCGCTGCGCTCGCGGCCGGTGCAGGTTCAGGCGCAGCGCCTGCCCCTCCTCGCGCAGCGCCTCCAGGTCCGCGAGGTCATCGAGCACTTCCCCCGGAGCCACGTCATCCTGGTAGGCGAGCGGGAAGGTGCGCCGGTAGCGGCTCGCGAGCGCCAGTCCCGCCGCCTCGCCGCGCCGCTCGATCAGCACTTCGCGCAGCCGGTCCGACCAGGTGAGGGCGCTCTGCGCGATGCGCTGCTCGATGTCGGGAATATCCGGCTTGTGATGCCGCCCCGGGTCGGTCCGCACCACGACGTGCACTCGCGCGTGGTTCGAGCCGGAGATCTGGGCATGGCTCTCCACGCTCCTGCCCCCGAAGCCTCCGAGCACGATCTGCTCGATACGCTGGCGCACCTCGGTGTTGTAGCGGTCGCGGGGCACGTAGACCAGGCACGAATAGAAGCGCTGATAGGGGTCGCGCCGCACCAGCAGGCGCACCGTGCGCCGCTCGTACAGATTGACCACCCCGCGCACGATGCGCACCAGATCCGGGACATCCGCCTGGAACAGCTCATCGCGCGGATAGGTCTCGAGCACGTTCAGCACCGCTTTGCCGTCGTGGCTCGCCGGGTCGAGGCCGAAGTGCTCGATGACGCGCTCGACCTTGCGGCGCAGGACCGGGATGTCGCGCGGACTGCCGTGATACGCCGTCGAAGTCCAAAGTCCGAGGAAGCGATGCTCGCCGTCGACGCGGCCGCGGCCGTCGAAGGTCTTCACCCCGACATAGTCCAGGTACTCGCGACGATGCACGGTCGCGTTCGAGTTCGCCTTGGTCACGATCAGCAGTTCCGG
>JBOIAH010000588.1:0-7145 GCA_050739055.1 Steroidobacteraceae bacterium
GCGACCTCATAGGCTTCCTCGATGGTGTAGGGGGCGATGGTGGCGAAGGTCTGCTCCCGGTCCCAGGGACAACCGGTGCGCGGGTCGCGCAGGCGCTCCATCAGCGCCAGCAGCTCGCCGAGCGCGCGTTGCGCGTCAGTCATGGGGCAGCGGCCCGACGCACACGCGATACAGCGTCAGCAGCATGCCGGCGGTCGCGCCCCAGATGATGTGCGCGCCGAATGGGATGTCGCAGAACTCGAGCTCCTCGCCGCTGCGGATCAGGCGCCGGCGCTGCATGCGGAAATTCCCTGGATTGAAAATGTAGTCCACCGGCACCTCGAAGGTCTGCTGCACCTCCTCGGGGTCGAGCGACACGGTGAAGCCGGGCCGCACGAACGCCACCACCGGCGTGATGCGAAAGCCGCTGATCACGACGTGATCGGCGAGGTAACCCGCGATCGACACGAAGCGTTCCTCGAGGCCGATCTCCTCGCGGGCCTCGCGCAAAGCCGCGGCCCCGGGGGTGCCGTCGCCCGCCTCGATCCGTCCCCCGGGAAAGCTCACCTGGCCGCCGTGGGTGCGCAGCTGGGTGGCGCGCTGGGTGAGCAGTACCGTGAGCCCGGGGCGTTCGATGAGCGGGATGAGCACCGCCGCGGGGATCGGGCTCACCGGCAGCGAGCGCCGGTAGGTGCAGCTGTCCCGCGCGGACAGGCCGGGCACGATCCACTCCTCGGGCGCGTGACGCGGCTGCGTGTGTGCGAGCTTCGCGCGGATGACCGCCGCCCAGTCGCGGCCCGTGGTGCTGTCGGGCAGCTCAGTCACCGCCGCCGGTGCCGCCCTTGATGCCCCCGCGCGTGAGATCCGCCGGGTCGAGGAGGCGCGCGAGCTCCTTGGCCGAGAGCTGCAGCATCTCCTGGGCGACTTCCCGGATCGGGCGGCCCTGCGCATACGCCTGCTTGGCGATCGCTGCGCCCTTCTCGTAGCCGATGACGGGGTTGAGCGCCGTGACCAGGATAGGGTTGCGATCGAGCGCCTCGGCGAGCCGCGCCGCGTTCACCGTGAAGCCCGCGATGGCGCGCTCGGCGAGCACTCGGGTGACGTTGGCGAGGAGACCTATGCTGCCGATGAGGTTGTGGGCGATCAACGGCAGCATCACGTTCAACTGGAAGTTGCCCGATTGGCCCGCGATGGTGATGGTCGTGTCGTTGCCGATCACCTGCGCGGCAACCATGGCGGTGGCCTCGGGGAGTACCGGATTCACCTTGCCGGGCATGATGCTGCTGCCCGGCTGCAGCGCCGGCAGCGCAATCTCCCCCAGGCCGGCGAGCGGTCCGCTGTTCATCCAGCGCAGGTCGTTGGCAATTTTCATGAGGCTCACGGCGATGACCTTGAGCTGCCCGGACAGCTCCACGGCGGTGTCCTGCGCCGACAGCGCCTCGAAATAGTTGGCCGCCGGCACGAACGGGACGCCGGTGAGCGCGGCGAGTTCCTCGCAGAAACGCCGGCCGAACAGCGGGTGCGCGTTGATGCCGGTGCCGACCGCCGTGCCGCCCTGGGCGAGTGCCAGCAGGCGCGGCTCGGTGGACGTGAGCCGCTCCATACCGTGCTCGATCTGGGTTCGCCAGCCCGACAACTCCTGCCCGAGCGTGACCGGCATGGCGTCCATGAGGTGGGTGCGGCCGGTCTTGACCGTGTCCGCGAGCTCGCGCTCCCTCGCCCGCAGCACGTCCCGCAGCCGGGCCAGCGCCGGCGTGAGCAGCTGGCGAACGCCCAGCGCGGCGCTCACGTGGATGGCGGTCGGAATCGCGTCATTGCTGCTCTGTCCCATATTGACGTGATCGTTGGCGTGCACCGCGCTCCCCAGGCGCCGGCTGGCGAGCGCCGCGATCACCTCGTTGGCATTCATGTTGCTGCTGGTTCCCGACCCGGTCTGAAACACGTCGATGGGGAACTGCGCGTCATGGCGGCCGGCGGCGACCTCGGCCGCGGCGGCCTCCACGGCCTGCGCGATCTGCGGCTCGAGCAGGCCCAGGTGCCGGTTGGCGCGGGCGGCTGCCTGCTTGACGAGCCCGAGCGCGCCGATGAAGGCGCTCGGCATAGTGAGCCCGCTGATGGGGAAATTCTCCACCGCGCGCTGGGTCTGCGCCCCCCACAGCGCGTTTGCAGGGACCTTCAGCTCGCCCATGCTGTCGTGCTCAACCCGGAAGGAAGTCGTCATGAGTGCACTCCGCTCGTCACCCGTGGCTGTTGCGCGGCTGCGGACACGCCCGGCCGGACGCGCTGTTGCGTTATGATGCAAATCCTAGCACTTCGAGGCGCCCGGTTACGCATGCCCGCGAGTCCCAGCGACGCTCTGTCCGCCCTCGATGCGCTCTCGCCGGTCGACGGACGCTACCGCAACGCGACGGCGCCGCTGCGCACGCTGTTCTCTGAAAGCGCGCTCATCCGCGAGCGCGTGCGAGTCGAGGCGCACTGGCTCATGCGGCTGACGTCGGCCGTGCCGCAGCTGCCCGGCGCGACGCTCAGCCCCGCGGTGCGCGCTCGTGCCCAGACACTCGCCGCAGCTCCCGAGGACGGCGCCGCCGCCGCCGTCAAGGCGATCGAGGCGCGCATCAATCACGATGTGAAGGCGGTCGAGTACTACATCCGCGAGCAGCTCGGCGCGGCCGGCGCCGGCCCGGCGACGCTCGAGCTGGTGCACTTCGGCTGCACCTCCGAGGACATCAACAACCTCAGTTACGCGCGCCTGCTGAGGGCGGCCCGGCAGCAGCTGCTCGCGACACTCCAATCGCGCACCCACGAGCTGATCGAGCTGGCGCACCGCTACGCGGACGCCCCAATGCTCGCGCGCACCCACGGACAGGCGGCCAGTCCCACGACGCTCGGCAAGGAGCTGGCCAATTTCGCCGCGCGCCTGACCCGCGCGCAGCACCGCTGGAGCGCGGTGAGCATCCTCGGCAAATGGAACGGTGCCGTCGGCAACTTCAACGCACAGCACGCGGCGCTGCCGGCGGTCGACTGGCCGGCCCTGGCCCGCGGCTTCGTCGAGTCCCTGGCGCTCGAATACAACCCCTACACGACCCAGATCGAGCCGCACGACTGGATCGGGGAGTATTGCGACGCCCTCGCCGCCGCCAACGTGGTGCTGGTGGATCTGAGCCGCGACCTGTGGGGCTATATCTCGCTCGGCTACCTGCGCCAGCGGGCGCTGGCCGGCGAGGTCGGTTCCTCGACCATGCCGCACAAGGTGAATCCCATCGACTTCGAGAACGCGGAAGGCAACCTCGGCGTCGCCAACGCCTTGCTGCGCCACTTCGCGGAAAAACTGCCCGTGTCGCGCTGGCAGCGGGACCTCACCGATTCCACCGTGCTGCGCAACGTGGGAGTGGCGCTCGGCCACACGCTCATCGCCTGGACCGCGCTCGGCCGCGGTCTGTCCAGGGTCGAGGCGGACCCGGCGCGCATGGCGGCGGACCTGGCTGACGCCTGGGAAGTGCTCGCCGAAGCGGTGCAGACGGCGCTGCGTGCGGCGGGCGTACCCGAAGGTTACGAACGGGTCAGGCAGTTCACCCGCGCAACTGACATCGACGCGTGCCGGCTCGCCGAGTTCATCGACAGCCTGCCGCTTGCGCCCGCGGAAAAAGCCCGGTTGCGCGCCCTCGCGCCCCACGACTACATCGGGCTCGCCGCGACGCTGGCCCGCGAAATCTGAAAGTGCGCCCGCGCGGGCGCTGCCGCGCGCATCACGTCCGGGCCGTTCTGGCGCGCGGCGCCGGCCCCCTCCGGGGGCTGTCTGCAATCCACGACACCCG
Organism: Steroidobacteraceae bacterium; assembly: GCA_050739055.1. Classification (GTDB taxonomy): domain Bacteria; phylum Pseudomonadota; class Gammaproteobacteria; order Steroidobacterales; family Steroidobacteraceae; genus 13-2-20CM-66-19. The sequence goes on from JBOIAH010000588.1 coordinate 3,795, forward strand.
CCCGGCGAAAGTGCGAACTGCGCCGCGCTTTTTACTTACTGCGGGCCGGCACGCCCGCCAAACCGTGACCGGTTCGGCAACGCAAAGCCGCCCGCGCTCCCTAAGATCCACTGCAGCCTGCGCGCCGTGCAGGCGAGGGGTGGGCCATTCGTGGCAATATCCGGGGAACTTGATCTGAAGAGCGCCTGGGCGCAGCTCGCCAACGCGCGTTACGCACCGGAGTCGGTGAGCGCCGGGGGCCCCCCGAACGCGTCCCGCCAGGGCGCGGAGACCCTCACGGTGCTCACCTCGCTGGCGGAAGTTCGCGCCGCCGCGAATGAAATTGCGGCCACCGCGCAGCGACTCATCTCTATCTATACACTGGACCTCGAACCCGATCTCTACGATCAGACGGCGTTCCTCGAAGTCATCAAGCATTTCGTCCTGACGCGCAGTTTTTCCAAGGTGCGCGTGCTGCTCGCCGAGCCCACCCGCGTCATGCGCGACAGCAACCGCTTCGTCGCCATGGGCCGGCGGCTGTCGAGCTGCATCGACATTCGCTACGTGGCCGCCCAGTCCCCGCAGCGCGCCTCCGCCTACCTGATCGCCGACGATCGCGCGATCATGTACCGGCTGCGCGCCGACAGCTGGGACGGCGTCGCGGACATCAATAACCCGTCGGCCGCGAAGCTCTACCTGCAGGAGTTCGACCAGGTGTGGAACGCCAGCGCGGCCGAGCACGGACTGCGCGCCGCACGCCGGGGCTGAGCCCTCGCCGCCGGCCGGCGCCCGGCTGAGCTCTCGCGCCTCCCCCGCTTCCGATCTCTCCAGCGCCCCCGGCGCCTTTCCGGTTCGCCCGCTGCGCTAGAATTTGCCGATGGCCCGAGCCCGCGTCATTGTCGGACTCTCCGGCGGGGTCGATTCCGCGGTCGCCGCCCTGCTGCTGCAGGAGGCGGGTTGGGAGGTGCAGGGTCTCTACATGAGCAACTGGGAGGAGGATGCGCATGATGCCTGGTGCACCGCCGCGCAGGACTTTCAGGACGCACGGGCGGTCGCCGCCCTGCTCGGCATCCCGCTGCACCGCGTGAGCTTCGCAACTCAGTACCGCGAGCGGGTATTCGCGCAGTTCCTGCACGAGCACCGTGCCGGGCGCACCCCCAACCCCGACGTGCTGTGCAACCGCGAGATCAAGTTCGGCGTGGCGCTCGGGCATGCACGGCGCCTCGGGGCCCGGCACTTTGCCACCGGGCATTACGCCCGCCTCGTGCCTGGCCCGCACGGTGTCGAGTTGCACAAGGCACGCGATGCGACCAAGGACCAGAGCTATTTCCTGCACGCGGTGGCGGGGGCAGAGCTGGCGCAGACACTGATGCCGATCGGGGAGCTCGAGAAGCGCGCCGTGCGCGAGCGCGCCCGCCGTGCGGGACTGCCGGTGTTCGACAAGCCCGACAGTACCGGCATCTGCTTCATCGGCGAGCGGCCGTTCCGTGAATTCCTAGGTCGCTACCTGCCGCACACTCCGGGGCCGATCGAGACCCCCGCGGGCGAGGTCCTGGGCACTCACGCCGGGCTCGCGTTCTATACTCTGGGCCAGCGCGCCGGCCTGCGCATCGGCGGCCGCCGCGATCGGCCCGAGCAGCCGTGGTACGTCGCCGCCAAGGACTGCGCGCACAACACGCTGATCGTAGTGCAGGGGCACGACGACCGGTTGCTCTGGAGCGTGGCACTGGTCACCGGACCGTGGCACTGGCTCGCGCCGGCGAAGCCGACCGGCTTTCGCTGCGCCGTCAAGGTGCGCTACCGGCAGGCCGACCAGCGCGCCACGCTCGAGCCGCGCCACGATGGCACCGTGCGGGTGAGCTTCGATGAGGAGCAGCGCGCCGTCACCCCCGGCCAGTACGTGGTGGCCTATGACGGCGAGCGCTGCCTGGGCGGCGCCGTCATCGAAACCGTCACGCCCGCGGCGGGACACCCGACGGGGTGCTTCAGGAGCGCAGACGGCACGGATCGGCCGCCCCCGATATAATTCGCCCACTCACCGGAGAGGTGCATGACGAACAGCTTCCGGGCGCGCTCGACGCTCAAGGCGGGCGATCGCACCTACGAGATCTGGAGCCTGGCCGCGCTGCCGCAGGACAAGGTGGCGCGCCTGCCGTACTCGCTGAAGATCCTGCTGGAGAACCTGCTGCGCTGCGAGGACGGCGCCAGCGTCGCGCGCACGGACATCGAGGCGCTGCTCGAGTGGGACCCAGCCGCCACCCCGGCGCACGAGATCGCCTTCACCCCGGCGCGGGTCCTGCTGCAGGACTTCACCGGCGTGCCGTGCATCGTGGACCTGGCCGCGATGCGCGATGCGATCGTGCGACTGGGCGGGGACCCGCAGCGCGTGAATCCGCTCAATCCCGCCGAGCTGGTCATCGATCACTCCGTGCAGGTGGACCAGTACGGCACCGCGGGCGCGCTCGCCGCCAATACCGCCATCGAGTTCGGCCGCAACCGCGAACGCTATGCGTTCCTGCGCTGGGGGCAGACTGCGTTCCGCAATTTCGCGGTGGTCCCGCCGAGCACCGGGATCGTCCACCAGGTGAACCTCGAATATCTCGGGCGGGTGATCTTCGATGCCGAGGCGGGCAGCGCGCGTCGCGCCTACCCCGACACGCTGGTCGGCACCGACTCGCATACCACCATGATCAACGGCCTGGGGATCCTCGGCTGGGGCGTCGGCGGGATCGAGGCGGAGGCCGCCATGCTGGGCCAGCCGGTCACCATGCTGATCCCGCAGGTCATCGGCTTTCGTCTGGACGGGCGCCTGCAACCCGGTGCGACCGCGACCGACCTGGTGCTCACGATCACCGAGCTGCTGCGCAAGAAGGGCGTGGTCGACAAGTTCGTCGAGTTCTTCGGCGATGGGCTCGCCAATCTGCCGCTGGCGGACCGCGCGACCATCGCCAACATGGCCCCCGAGTACGGCAGCACCTGCGGTATTTTTCCCATCGACGGGGAAACCCTCCGCTACCTGGAGCTGTCCGGGCGGCCGCGTGAGCGCATCGAGCTGGTCGGTGCCTATGCCCGGGCGCAGGGCCTGTGGCGCAACCCGGGCGCGAGCCCCGCCCGCTACACCGACGAGCTGGCGCTCGACCTGGGCAAGGTCGAGCCCAGTCTCGCAGGCCCCCGCCGCCCGCAGGACCGCGTGCCGCTGAAGAGCGCCAAGCAGGTCTACGAGAGCAACGCGGAGAAGACCGCGGAGGAACGCACGGCGCGCCACAGTGGCACCGGCGTCGCGGCCGCGAAGCTCAACGGGCACAGCGTCGAGCTCAAGGATGGCGCGGTGCTGATCGCCGCGATCACCAGCTGCACCAACACCTCGAACCC
>JBOIAH010000589.1:0-1069 GCA_050739055.1 Steroidobacteraceae bacterium
TCAGGTGGGTGTGCACCCGGTTCGCGATCATGATGATGTGAAAGCCGATGAGTCCCATGTCGTGGGTGAGCGGCATCCACGACAGGCTCACGTCGTGCTCATTGAAGCCCGCCGCCTGGGTCGACCCGCGCCAGTTGGCGAGGATGTTGCCGTGGGTGAGCACCACGCCCTTGGGCTCGCTGGTGGAGCCGGAGGAGAACTGGATGAAGGCGACGTCATCCACGCCGGCGCGCTGGACGTCGCCGGCACGCGAGATGTCATCCAGGTCATCGACCAGGAAGGCGCGTGAGCGCAGGCCGTCGAACACCTCGGTCTCGCCCGCCTGCGCGGCGAAGGCGCCAATGCGCTCGAGCGAGCGGCGCTCGGTGTACAGGAACGGCCGGCCGAGCCGGCGCGCGATCCGCAGCAGCTTGTGGCGGTGCTCGTCGCTGATGCCGAGCGCCACCGGCACCGGAATGATGCCACCGAGGATCGCCGCCCAGAACGCATCGATGAACTGCTCGTTGTTGGCGAGGAACAGGATCAGCTTGTCGCCAGGCCGCGCGCCGATGCGCTGCAGGTGATAGAGGATGCCGAGCGCGCGTTCGTGCAGCTCGGCGAAGGACACGGTGCGCGCCTCGCTCTCACCCTCCAGGTAGGTGATGCCGCGCGGGAAGGCGCGGTTGCCCTCGATGATTTCCGTCAGGGTCGTGGCTTTGAGCATCGGCGGCGTTCCAGCCTCATGTGCAGCGGATAACGGGTGCGCAGGTTGATCTGCGCCTCGAGCTCGAGCGGCTTGTCGGGCACGTGCACCAGGCGATAGCGGCGCGCCACCTTGTACAGGTGCACGAGCATCTCATAAAGCGCGAAGGTTTCGCCGATGCAATGGCGCGGCCCCGCGGCAAACGGCAGGTAGGCGAAGCGCGGGCGCTCGGCTTCATGCTCGGGGGCGAAGCGCTCCGGCCAGAAGCGGTCGGGGTCCTTCCAGAAGCGCGGGTGCCGGTGCAGCAGGTACAGGGGCAGCAGCACGTTGGTGCCCGGCGGCACGGTAAAGCCGCCGAGCACGTCGGCCTCGAGCGTGCGGCGCGAC
>JBOIAH010000590.1:0-4367 GCA_050739055.1 Steroidobacteraceae bacterium
GACCTAGTCTAGGCGGGCGCAGGGCCCCGGCGCTACTTGACCCGCAAGGCGGCGAGCGGGTCGTTCCGGTACAATTCGCGGCCCCTTTTTCGCATAACTCGCCCTAAGGTCACCGCAGCATGTTCCGCACGATCATGGCCATCGAAGGCTTCGATCCCGCGCTGGCCCGCGCCCTGGAGGACGAGCGGCGCCGCCAGGAGGAGCATGTCGAGCTCATCGCGTCGGAGAATTACGCGAGCCCGCGGGTGCTCGAGGCGCAGGGCTCGGTGCTCACCAATAAGTACGCCGAAGGCTATCCCGGCAGGCGTTACTACGGAGGCTGCGAGTTTGTCGACGTGGCCGAGCAGCTGGCGATCGATCGGGCGAAGCAGCTGTTCGGCGCCGCCTATGCCAACGTGCAGCCGCACTCCGGCTCGCAGGCGAACGCGGCGGCATATCTCGCCCTGGTGCAGCCGGGCGACCCCATTCTGGGCATGAGTCTCGACCACGGCGGGCACCTGACGCACGGCGCCAAGGTCAACTTCTCCGGCAAGTTGTTCCGCGCCGCGCAGTACGGCATCCGTCCGGACAGCGGCGAGATCGACTACCCGCAAGTGCAGCGCCTGGCGGAGGAACACCGGCCGAAGATGATCGTCGCCGGCTTCTCCGCCTACTCGCGCGTCATCGACTGGGCGCGCTTCGCGGTGATTGCCCGGGACGTCGGCGCGTACTTGGTGGTGGACATGGCGCACGTCGCGGGGCTGGTGGCGGCCGGTCTGTATCCGAACCCGGTGCCGCACGCCGACGTCGTGACGACCACCACTCACAAGACGCTGCGCGGCCCGCGCGGCGGGCTGATCCTGGCGCGCGCCAACGAGGAGATCGCCAGGAAGCTCAACTCCATGGTATTCCCCGGCACCCAGGGCGGGCCGCTGATGCACGTCATTGCCGCCAAGGCGGTGGCGTTGCTCGAAGCGCTGCAGCCGGAGTTCAAGGACTACCAGCGCCAGGTGCTGGCCAACGCACGCGCCATGGCGGCGCGCTTCGTGAAGCGCGGCTACCCGATCGTCTCCGGGGGCACCGACAATCACCTGTTCCTCATGAGCCTCGCCGACCGCAACATCACCGGCAAGGACGCCGACGCGGCTCTCGGCCGCGCCAACATCACGGTCAACAAGAACGCCGTGCCGAACGACCCGCGCCCGCCGATGATCGCGAGCGGGCTGCGCATCGGCACGCCGGCCTCTACCACGCGCGGCTTCAGGGAGGCCGAGGTGGAGCAGGTGGCGGATCTCATCGCCCAGGTGCTGGACGCGGAAGGCGCCGCGGCGGTGATCGAGCGCGTGCGGGGGCAGGTGCTCGAGCTGTGCCGCCGCTTCCCGGTCTACGGACCGTAGCTCTTAGCGAGGCGCCGGCGCCGCATGCACTGCCCGTTCTGCGGCCACGAAGAGACCAAAGTGAACGACTCGCGGCTCGCGGGCGAGGGACGCCAGATCCGCCGCCGCCGCGAGTGTCTCAGGTGCGGCGAGCGTTTCACGACTTTCGAAACCGCGGAGCTGCTCATGCCGCTCGTGATCAAGGGCGATCGCGGGCGCGAGGCATTCGACGAGGCGAAACTGCGCGCCGGCATGGAGAAGGCGCTGGAGAAACGACCCGTGCCGCGCGAGCAGATCGACGCAGCGCTGAGCCGCATCGTTCACAAGGTGCGCAGCCTCGGCGACCGCGAGGTCTCCGCACGCGCCATCGGGGAGCTCGTCATGTAGGAGCTGCGGCATCTCGACGAAGTCGCCTACGTGCGCTTTGCTTCCGTGTACCGCCAGTTCGAGGACGTGGAGGCGTTTCACGAGGAGATCCAGCGCCTGCGCAGCGCCCGCGCATCGCTTCCCGCGCCCGCGCGCGGCGGGCCGTCGCGCGCCCACAAGCACTCGGGGCGCAGCGCGAACCGCGACCAGCTGCCGTTGCTGCCGGCCGACCCCGCCGCCAACGACGGCGACACGAGCGCGGGCGGCAAGAAGTGAGCCGGCAGCTGCGCAATACCTGCGCTCCCCGGATGGTCGGGTAGCGACCATGTCCTCCGATTTTGACAGCCTCGCCATGCAGCGCGCGCTCGCGCTTGCGGCGCGCGGGCTGGAGACCACCGACCCGAATCCGCGCGTCGGCTGCGTGATCGCGCAGCGCGGCAAAATCGTCGGCGAGGGCTGGCATGAGCGCGCCGGGGAGGCGCACGCCGAGGTCGCCGCGCTGCGCGCCGCGGGGGCGCAGGCGGCGGGCGCGAGCGTGTACGTGACGCTCGAGCCGTGCAGTCACCACGGACGCACGCCGCCGTGCGTCGAGGCGCTGCTCGCGGCGCGCGTGGCGCGGGTCGTATATGCGGTCGCCGATCCCAACCCCCAGGTCAACGGTCGCGGCGCGCAGCGGCTGCGCGAAGCGGGCGTGACGGTCGAGGCGGGACTCCTCGCGCAGGAGGCGGCGGAGCTCAACGCCGGGTTCCTCAAACGCATGCAACACGGACGTCCGCTGGTGCGCGTGAAGCTCGCCATGAGCCTCGACGGCCGCACCGCGCTCGCCAATGGCGCGAGCCGCTGGATCACCGGCGAGGCGGCGCGCGAGGACGTCCAGCGCTGGCGCGCGCGCAGCTCCGCGGTGCTCACCGGCATCGGCACGGTGCTCGCCGATGACCCGCGGCTCGACGTACGCCTGCCGGACGAGCCGGCGGAGCGAGGCCGGCGCCAGCCGCTGCGCGTGGTGCTCGATGGCTCGCTGCGCACGCCGCCGGGAGCGCGGCTGCTCGGCGTTGCGGGCGAGGTGCTCATCCTTACGACCGTGCCGGCGAGCGATGCGCGCTGGGAGCCGCGCTGCGCGGCGCTCGCGGCCCACGGGGCCCACATCGAGACGCTGCCTGCGGCGGGGGACCGGCTGCCGCTGCCCGCGGTACTCGACCGGCTGGGTGAGCTCGAGATCAACGAACTGCAGGTCGAGGCAGGTCCCACCCTCGCAGGCGAGCTGCTGCGGCAGGGGCTGGCCGACGAGCTGCTGCTGTACGTGGCGCCGAAGCTCTTGGGGCCGCAGGCGCGGCCGCTGCTCGAGCTGCCGCCGCTTACTGAGCTGGCCGAGGCGCGCTCATTGGCGCTCCTCGAGGTGCGCGAGCTGGGCGGAGACGCGCGGCTGCGGTTGCGGGTGGCTTGAGACGTGTTTACCGGGATCGTCCAGGACGTCGGCCGCATCGCGGAGCGTGAAATCCGCGGCGGCGACCTGCGTCTGGTAATCGCGCCCGCGCAGCTGCCGGCCGCCGGGCTCCGCGTCGGCGACAGCGTCTGCGTACAGGGGTGCTGCCTCACCGCGACCGAGGTGCAGGGACGCACTTTCACGGCCGATGTCTCGCGCGAGACCCTCGCGCTCACCACCCTCGGAGAGCTGCGCGTCGGCGACCCGGTGAACCTCGAGCCCGCGCTGCGGGCCGGGGATGCGCTCGGCGGACACCTGGTGTCGGGACACGTCGACGGGGTGGGGCAGGTCACCGCGGCGAGCGGTGATGCGCGCTCGCGGCGTCTGACGATCGCCGCGCCTGCCTCGCTCGCGCGCTACCTCGCCCCGAAGGGCTCGGTGGCCGTGGATGGGGTGAGTCTCACGATCAACCCCGTCGAGGCGGCGAGCTTCGGCGTCAACATAATCCCACACACCCAGACCGCCACCACGCTCGGCGCGCTCACCGTGGGTGCACGGGTGAATCTCGAGGTCGACCAGCTGGCGCGCTACCTGGCGCGGCTGCTCGCGGTGCCGGAGGCGTGATGGGGTGGATCCGTGGAAAATATAGGGTATCGGACCCATACTAAAGCGGCGGCGGCACCGTAGTCTTTAGTGATCATGGGATTTTCCTGCCTGCGAACACGGCGAAGGCGGCTGGCACTGCTGGTGCTGCCGGCGCTGCTGTTGCGCGGGCTGATTCCCGTCGGCTTCATGCCGATGGCCGACCGCGGCGGCATCCACATCGAGTTCTGCCCCGGGGAGGCGCAGCCACCCGGCGCCCTGGCCGGACCCCTCCTCGCACAGCACCTCGCCCACCACCATCATCCGGGTGGCGATCACGGCGGGCCCGCCGGTGCGCACCATGCGCCGTGCCTGTATGCGCTGAGCGCTTCGCCGGCGTTTGCGCCGGCGGTGGCGGCTGCGACGCTGGCGCCGCCCCCCCGGACTCCGCTCGCCGAGCCCGCGTTACGACGGGTCTTTCTCCCGGCGATCCTGCGCGCCCAGACCCCGCGCGCCCCTCCGCTCCCCGCCTGAAAGCCTGATGTCCTGAGCCGCGCACCGTCGGTCGCTGCGCGTTCGTTTGGAATCTGGCCCCGTCCGCGGGTTGCCCGTTCCACAGCCTGGGGTCAACCTTTCACGCC
>JBOIAH010000591.1:0-1561 GCA_050739055.1 Steroidobacteraceae bacterium
TTCCAGGTCTCCCCGGGGGGCGATTCCTGCAGGATGACCCCGATGGCGCGGCAGTGATCGCTCACCTGCAGCCAGTCGCGGATCTGCAGGCCGTCGCCGTAGATGGGCAACGGCCGCCCCTCGAGGATGTTCAGGATGCACAGCGGCAGCAGTTTCTCCGGGAACTGGTACGGGCCGTAATTGTTGGAGCAGTTGCTGATGGTGCACGGCAGGTTCCAGGTACGCGAGTAGGCGCGCACCAGGTGGTCGGCGGCCGCCTTGCTGGCCGCGTAAGGTGAGTTGGGCGCGTAGGGCGTGCTCTCGGTGAACGCCGCCTCGCCGGGGCCGAGCGAGCCGTAGACCTCATCGGTCGACACATGGTGGAAGCGGCAGCCGCGCTGTGCAGCGTCCGCGCCCCACGCCCGGCGCGCCGCTTCCAGCAGCGCCTGGGTGCCGAGCACGTTGGTGCGCAGGAAGCGCGCCGGATCCTCGATCGAGCGGTCGACGTGCGACTCCGCGGCGAAGTTCACGATCGTCTCGATGCGCTCTTCCGCCATGAGCGCCGCGACGCGCTCGCGCTCGCCGATATCGCCGTGCACGAAGCGCAGCTTTCCCTGGTCGATGAGCGGGCAGATGCTGACGAGATTCCCGGCGTAGGTGAGGGCGTCGAGCACCACCAGCCGATCGCCCGGGTGCGCACCGCTCCAGTAGTGACAGAAATTCGCGCCGATGAACCCGGCGCCGCCCGTGACCAGCAGGCGCTTCACGCGCGCGCTCCCGCACCCGCGGCTGCGCCGGGTGTCAGGCTGGCGAGCGTCTCGCGCAGCGCCGTGCGCCAGTGCGGTGCGCACCGGCCGAGGAGCTTCTCCGTCGGACGCTTGTCGAGCACGCTGTACTGCGGCCGCACCGCCGGGGTCGGGTACTCGGCGGTGCCGATCGGCGCGATCCCCGGTGCCGAGCTCAGAAGTCCGAGGCGCAGCGCTTCCTCGGCGATCGCCACCGCGAAGTCGTACCAGCTCGCAACCCCCGAATCGCACCAATGCCACAGGCCCGGCGTGCGACGCTCACCCAGCGCCCACAAAACCTGCGCGAGTCCGCTCGCGCACGTGGGCGCGCCCACCTGGTCGCTGACCACCGAGAGCTGCGGCCGGCTTTTCATGAGAGCGAGCATCCGGACCGCAAAGCCGCCGCCGGCGCTGTACACCCAGGAAGCGCGCACCACGGTGGACCGCCCGGGCAGCTCCCGCAGCACTGCGCCCTCGCCGTCGAGCTTGGTGCGGCCGTAGACGCTGAGCGGATTGGGCCGCGCAGCGGCGTCGTAGGGATGGCTCTGCCGGCCGTCGAACACGAAGTCGGTGGACACGTGTGCGAGCCACGCGCCGCAGGCGCGGCAGGCCGCGGCCAGCACCTGCGGGCCGATCGAGTTGGCGCGGGCCGCGGCCTCGGGTGCACGCTCCGCGTCATCCACCCGGGTGAAGGCGCCGGCGTTGATCACCAGCTGCGGTGCAAAGTCCCGCAACGCCGCCGCGACCGCGTGCGCATCGGCGATGTCGAGTTCGGCGTGCGCCGCCGCGCGCAGCAC
>JBOIAH010000592.1:0-3170 GCA_050739055.1 Steroidobacteraceae bacterium
GCATGAAGCGGGCCTGTGGGTGGTCGCCATCCGGCCGCCCACGGTGCCGCGCGGCAGTGCCCGGCTGCGCGTCACCCTGTCTGCCGCGCACACCGAAGGCCAGGTCGATGCGCTGGTGGACGCCCTGAGCCGCTGCTGCGCGCGCTCACCTGCGACGAGCGGCGCATGAGCGCGCTGTACGCGGAAATCTCCGGACGGGGGCGGCGCGACCTCGTGCTGCTGCACGGCTGGGGACTGAACCTGCGGGTGTGGGATGAGCTCGCGCTCAGCCTCGCACGGCGCTTTCGCGTCATCACCCTCGACCTGCCCGGGTACGGCGGCAGCGAGTGGGACGGTGCGGCGCACACCCCGGCGGCGCAGGCCTGGCGGGTGCACGAGACCCTGGCCCCGCTCACCACGCGCTACAGCCTGCTCGGCTGGTCGCTCGGTGGACAGTTCGCGCTCGATCTCGCCGCCGCCATGCCCGCCGGCATCGAGCGCCTGGTGCTGGTCGCGACCACGCCGCGGTTCCTCGCCGCGCCCGGCTGGCGCTTCGGGCTCGAGCCCGCGGCGCTGGCGCAGCTCGCCGCGCAGCTGCACGCCGACCCGCAGCGCGCGGTGAACGAGTTCCTGCAACTGCAGGTGCGAGGGTGCGCGCCGCGCACCGCGGCGCGGGTGCTGGACGCACTGCGCGGCGCGCTGCACTCCCACGGCGCGGCGCACCCGCAGGCACTCGCGTGGGGCCTGACGCGGCTGAAGGAAGCGGATCTGCGGCCCGCGCTGTCGCTGGTGCGCACGCCGGCGCTGGTGATCGCCGGCGGACGCGACCGGATTACGCGCCCGTCCGCTTCGCGCGCGCTGGCGCGGGCACTGCCGAAGGGGCGCTACCGGCAGCTCGGCGGCGCGGCGCATGCACCGTTCCTGTCGCACCCGGGGCAATTCGCGAGCCTGCTCAACGATTTTCTGCGGGGCTGAACCCGTGGCTGAACCCGGCGGCGCCTTTCACCTCGACCGCCGGCGCATGCGCGCCTCGTTCGAGCGGGCGAGCGCCGGGTACGAGGCCGCGGCGGGTCTGCAGGCGCGCGTGTCCGCGGAGCTGCTCGAGCGGCTCACGGTGTTTCGCTTCGAGCCGGGCGTGGTGCTCGACCTGGGCGCCGGCACCGGCCGGGTGACGCGCGAGCTCGGGCGACGCTACCGGCGCGCGCTGGTGATCGCGCTCGACATCGCGCCCGGGATGCTGCGCGAGGCGCGCCGCAACCAGGGTCTGTGGCGGCGCTTCGCGCGGCTGTGCGGCGATGCGCTGCGCCTGCCGCTCGCCGACGCCAGCGTCGACGTGGTGTTCAGCAACCTGATGCTGCAATGGTGCGAGCCGCTCGCTGCGGCGCTCGCCGAGGTGCGGCGCGTGCTCAGGCCCGACGGGTTCTTCGCCTTCAGCACCTTCGGACCCGATACGTTGAAGGAGCTGCGCGAGGCGTGGGCTCAGGCCGACGGCCTCAATCACGTGAATTATTTCCCCGACCTGCACGAGGTGGGAGATGCGCTCTCGCGCGTGGGACTCGCCGAGCCGGTGCTGGACGTGGACCGCATCGAGCTCGGCTACCCGGACGCGCTCGCGCTGATGCGCGATCTGAAGGCCATCGGCGCGCACAACGTCACCGCCGGCAGGCCGCGCGCGCTCATGGGCCGGGGCCGGCTCGCGCGCATGAGCGCGGCTTACGAAGCCCTGCGGCGGGAGAATCGCCTGCCGGCGACCTATGAGGTCATCTATGGCGCGAGCTGGGGCGCGGCGGGCCGCCCGGCGGCCGCGGCGCTAGCCGGTGAGGCGCGGATCGCGCCCGGATCGATCCGGCGGCACGAGCCGCGCTCGCTCTGAGAGCCCCCCGCCATGAGCACGCGCGGCATTTTCATCACCGGCACGGACACCGGTGTCGGCAAGACAGTCATCGCCTGCGCCCTCGCGCGGGGGTTCGCCACGCGCGGCGAGCGCGTTGCGGTCATGAAGCCCGTCGCCTCGGGCGCGGCGCGCACCCCGGACGGGCTGCGCAACACCGACGCGCTCGAGCTCCTGCGCTCAGCCAACGTGCCGCTCCGCTATGGCCAGGTAAACCCCTATTGCTTCGAACCTGCCATTTCGCCACATATCGCGGCGGAAGAGGCCGGAATCACCGTTGATATCGGCACGATCGTGCATGGTTTCCGCGCGCTCGCGGCGCTTTCCGACCGGGTGATCGTCGAAGGGGCGGGCGGCTGGCTCGCCCCGATCAGCCCGGAAGCGACCATGGCCGATCTCGCCCAGGCGCTCGCGCTCCCGGTCGTCCTGGTGGTGGGGCTGCGCCTCGGGTGCCTCAATCACGCGCAGCTCAGCGCGCGGGCGGTGCGCGCTTCGGGCTGCCGTTTCGGCGGCTGGATCGGCTGCGGCGTCGAGCCCGCAATGGCGCGCGCCAGTGAGAATCTCGCCGCGCTCGAGAGGCTCCTCGCCATGCCCGCTCTCGAGGTCGTGCCGTACGCGACGCCCGCGCGCGCCGCGAGCCTGGTGCTGGCGCAGGCCGCGGCACGGCTCGCGCAAAATCCCTGAATTCCAGGCCGATTTGAATCGCCGCGGCGGCGCGCTACCATCGGTGACCGCAATGGACGTGCCGGCGCTGCGCATCGAGATCCGCCCGAACTGCTCGCTCAGCGTGCGCGGGGCGGGCCTCTTCTTCCTGAGCGCCTGCATCGTGCCGCTCGGCATCGGCGGGTTCCTCGCACTGAAGGGCTTCTGGCCGATCCTGCCGTTCGCGGGGGCGGAGCTGGTGCTGCTCGCCTGGGCGCTCAAAGTGTCGCTCGAGCGGCGCTTCCACTCCCAGACCATTACCGTGACCGAGGCCAAGGTGAGCATCGCCTCGCGCGCGCGGCTGCACAGCGATGAGGTCGTGTTCCCGCGGCATTGGGCGCAGGTTAAACTTCGCCGCCCCGCCGCCCGCCTGCATCCGAGCCGGCTCACGATCGAGTCGCACGGCCGCCAGTGCGAGCTGGGGAGCTTTCTGACTGAAGAGGAGCGACGCGGACTTGCCGTTCGCCTGCAACGTCTCATTGGCCGCATCAACGAATCACCCACCTGGCGGTAGCTCCGCGGGCGGCCGGCCCGTTCCGCGGATCTGTCCACCCTCGAGTCGCGCGCGTCCGGGGCGTCCGGGCGCGCGCTGTTAAGG
>JBOIAH010000593.1:0-9235 GCA_050739055.1 Steroidobacteraceae bacterium
CCCGCGCAGGGCGGCGCCTGCGGCGTGGCGGCCCCCGCTGCGGCGCCCGCGACATCTGCAGGCACACCCGCGCCGGTGGGTCCGCGATCCGCCACGGCGTACGGATCGACGGGTGGATTCAAGGGCCCCGGCGCATCGAGGTGCGTCGAGTCGATCTCGATCCACCCCGCGGGCGTGCCCTTGCGCGCGAATACGGTTCCGCGCAGGTCGGTGATGTCATCGGGCCTGTGCCAGTCGGGCTGCGCGATCATTCCGACCCGGAAGCCCTGCGCCTCGAGCACCCGCCCGATGATCGCCATGCCGAAGCTCGGATGATCGACGTAGGCATCCCCGGTGACGATGATGACGTCGCAGCTGTCCCAGCCCAGGAGCTCCATCTCCGCGCGCGACATGGGCAGGAACGGCGCTGTACCGAAGCGTTCGGCCCAGTGCCTGCGGTAGCCCGCGATGTCGGGTGCGGTCTGCATGGGAGGCGTGGATTAGAGCGCCTTTGGCCGCCGGTCGCAACGCAGCGGGCGGTACCGCGGGTGGCCATGAGCCCGCGGTGTCTGGCGGGCAGGGGTGGCGCGGGCGTGCGGTGCGCGTCTTGCTGGTAGTTTGGTACCTTGGTACCATGCCAAGCATGAAAGTCATCACCCGCACCCAGAGCGGCGTCCGGCTGGAAACGCATCTGTTGAAAGTGCTGAAGGCGCTGGCGACCGAGCTGGACCTGTCGCTCGGCGACCTGCTCGAGGGCGTCGTCCTGCATGCCTTCGAGGGCAAGGCGCCGTTCTCCGCGCCCACCCTGAAGAAAATCAGGGCGCTCAAGGCGGTGTACGGGCTCGAGCTGACCGCGAAGGACTCGCACCGGTTGCGCGAGGCGGCCGATGACGCCGGATGACTGCCCTGAGCTCGCGCGGTTCGTGCGCGGCGAGCTCGATCCCGCCACCTTCCCGCATCGCGAGCATGTGCGCATGGCGTTCGAAATGCTGCGGCGACATGACTTCGCGGAGACCGCGCTGCACTACTCCCGCGCGCTGCGCGCCATGACCGCGAAGGCCGGCAAGCCGCAGGCCTTCAACCAGACGCTCACGATCGCGTTCCTGTCGCTGATCGCGGAGCGGATGCAGGTCGGGCCGGCCGATTTCGCGGCGTTCGCGCACGACAACCCGCGGCTGTTCGACAAGTCCACGCTGGCGCGCTGGTATCGACCGGAACGCCTGGCCAGCGAGGCGGCCCGGCGCACCTTCCTGCTGCCGGATCCGCCCTGACGACCCGGCGAGCGCTTTGGGCTAGCATTCGCCGACCGCGGTGTGGAGGGCCGAGTCGATGCGTTACCAGATGCGTTGCGTCCCGGGGGTTGCGGCCGCGCTGTCGATCGCGGCGTCCGCGGCAGCTCAGAGCCCGGCCGGGGCGGTGAGAAGCGTCACGCCCGTGTTCCACCAGCTAGTGGCGTTTACCCTGCCGTCCACCTTCAAGTCGGCGTACGAGAAGGCCGGCGCCTCCTTTTACATACACGAGCACGTTCCGGAAGGTCAGACCGTGAACGACTGGACGCAGATGATCACGCTCACGGGAACCAGGGATCTGGCCTCCACCCCGCAGGCGACGCCGCAGCAGTTCGTGGCGGCCCTGGTCGCGGGATTCAGACGTCACTGTCCCGAGAGCTTCACCACCGCGGAGCTCGGGCCCCAGAGCATCGGCAAGTACCCGGGATACGCGGCCATCGCGAGCTGCGGGCGGATCGAGTCGGGCGCCAAGGGGCGCAGCGAGGTCGCGGTGATGCTGGCCGTGAAGGGTGATGCGGACTACTACGCCTTGCAGTGGACCGAGCGCGGAGCGGACGCGAAGAGCTCGCCCGGTATCGACCAGCGCTACTGGGCGGCGCAGCTGGCCCGGCTGAATCCGATCAGGCTCTGCCCGATCGTGCCCGGCGAAGCGCCCCCCTATCCGAGTTGCGCCGGCCACTGAAGCGCGCACCGCGCGGCGCCCGCCGCGGCGCTGACGCTGCGAGGCGCGGGTGTGGCGCTGCGCCTTCAGTAAAGCAGCAGCGGCTGGCGCTGCGCGGCCCACGCGGCCTCATCGGCCGCCGCCAGCGCCTCCAGGGCCGCGGGCGGCGCGGCCGGGTCGTCCACCCAGCGCCGCAGCAGCTCGCTCCCGTTGATCACGTCGATGGCGAGCCGTCCCTGCTCGTATTCGTAGGGGAAATCCGCCCACAGCGGGTACCCGGGGCGCAGGCGCCGCAGCGCCTTGAAGGCGAGCGCGAACAGCCGCCAAGGCCGGAACAGCCCGTGCTGGTAGCAGGCGGCGTCCTCCACGTGCACCTGCAGGCCCGCGCACAGCTTGCCCGTGTGCTTGTTGGACGTGGGCTCGAACCAACACGGGCGCAGCCGGCAACCGCGCAGCCACTCGGGAGCGAGCGCCTGCATCTGTGCAAGCAGGGCGGGCACGTCGAGATCCGGAGCGCCGAGCAGCTCCAGCGGGCGCGTCGTGCCGCGGCCTTCCGACAGGTTCGTGCCTTCGAGCATCACCGAGCCGGCATAACAGCGCGCCATCCACAGGTTCGGTGCGTTGGGACTCGGGTTTACCCAGGCCCGCTCGCGCAGCGGCCAGCCGTAACCGGGAGCGGCGTGCGGCTGCCAGCCGTGCATCGTCACCACCTGGCAGTCGACGTCGAGGCCCAGCGTCGCGACGAACCAGCGCGCGAGCTCCCCCAGGGTGAGGCCGTGGCGCATGGGCAGCGCACCGGCACCCACGAAGCTCTCCCAGCCGGGCCGCAGTGTCAGGCCCTCCACCGGGCGGCCCGCGGGATTGGGCCGGTCGAGGATCCACACTGACTTGCCGGTCCTGGCGCCCTCCTCCAGCACGTAGCGCAGCGTGGTGACAAAGGTGTAGATCCGGCAGCCGAGGTCCTGCAGGTCCACCAGCAGCACGTCGAAGGTGTCCATCATGGCCGCGGTCGGGCGGCGCACCTGGCCGTACAGGCTGAATACCGGGATGCCGTGCACCGGGTCGGTGTAGTCGGGCGATTCGATCATGTTGTATTGCTTGTCCCCGCGCAGTCCGTGCTGCGGACCGAACGCCGCGGTGAGGCGCAGCCCGGGCAGCTGCGCCAATGCATCGAGCGAATGCGTCAGCTCGCGCGTCACCGAGGCGGGATGCGCCAGCAGCGCCACGCGCCGCCCGGCGAGCGGCTTGCGCAACTCAGGTTCGTCGAGGAGGCGATCGATACCGAACTTCATGAGGGTTGCAGCTCGAGAGCAAAGCCTTGCGGATGATGGAAATCCGGATTGCCGGGCGGGTGCCCCAACGCCCAGTAGGAAAGACCGCCACGGTCGTCCTCGACCACCGCGGTAAGCGCGAGGCGCAGCACGGGCGCGCGCGCCAGATCTGCGAGGCCCTCCAGGTGCACGGTCGCGCTCAGCTCGAGCCGATCGGGGCCCTTGCGCGCCTGCAGCCCCGGCGCGCGCGCGAGGCTGGCCGGCGCCATGCCGTCGCGGTAGTCATCGAAGCGGTACGCCGCCCACTCGAGCGACGGCGAGAAATTGAATTCGTAGTAACCGCGTGCCGCCGGCGCGGCGGCGAACACCTCGAAGCAGGTGTGTTCCCACAGCCCGTCGGCGTGGCGACCGGCGCGGGCCGCGGGCACGCGCAGCCGCTCGACCTCCCCGTGCAGCGAGTAGTGGCACACCAGGGCCATCGGGGCCTCGAGCTGCACCTGCGCGGCGATGCTCCACACCCGGTCACCCGGCGTGTCGGGATGGGCGATCAGCAGCAGGCGTTGCGCCCCGGGCGCCATGGCGGCTCGGTTCGTCAGCCCTGCAGCCACTCGAGCAGCGCGTGCGTGACCTCGCGCGGGCGCTCGAGCGTCGACAGGTGACCGCACTCGGGCACGGTGACGAGCCGCGACCCGCTGATGCCGCGGGCCATCTCGACGGCGCGGTCGGGCGGGGTGAGCTCATCCTCCTTCCCCACCAGCACCAGGGTCGGACAGCAGACGCCCGCGAGCGTCGGGCGCGAGTCGGCCCGTCCCATGATCGCCGTTTGCTGGCGCACAAAGGCTTGCGGGCCGACGTCGTACGCCATCTGGCGGTTGGTCTCGCGCAGCTGCGCGTCGCCGCGATGTGCGGGATGGACGTAGCGTGAAAAATTCGCCTCGATCACCTCGTCGAGGCGTCCGGAGGATGCCAGCTCCATCTGGGCGCGGCGCGCGGTGCTCTGCTCGGGCACGTCAGGGCGGGCGGCGGTGTCGAGCAGTGCGAGCTTCGCGACCCGTGCGGGTGCCTGACGCACGATCTCGAAGGAGATATAGCCGCCCATCGACAGGCCCACGAGCGCGAAGCGCTGCGGCGCGCTCGCGAGGATGCGGCGCGCGATCGCGGCCATGCTGTCATCGCGCGTATGGTCCGCGACCGTCACCGGTCCGCGGCGCCACAGCTCGGGAATCTGCGGCGCGTACAGCCGCGCCGAGGCGAGCAGCCCGGGGATCAGCACGACGGGAAGAGGCTCGGTCACACGCGCCAGCGTAACATGCGCCCATGCAACACCGCATCGCGCGCGCGCTCATCGCAGCTCTGCTCGGCCCCATGGCGGCCATGGTGTTGCCGGCGCCCGCCGCGGCGACGCAGCCCCGGGCGACACTGTCGCCGGCCGCGGCCGCGCGCTTTGCCGCGCTCGCGCTCAAGTGCCTGCACCAGGAGTACCCGAACCACATCAGCCACACGCTCAACAGCGCATCGGACGCCCGGTCCCCGCACGAGCTGACACCGGCGTTCTACGGCTGCCTCGACTGGCACTCGGACGTGCATGGCCACTGGCTGCTGGTGCGGTTGCTGCGTCTGTTCCCCGACGCGCCGTTCGCCGCCGAGGCGCGCGCCGCGCTGGAGCGCAGCCTGACAGCGGCCAACATCGCCGGCGAAGTCCTCTACCTGCGCGCTGCGGGCCGCGCCTCGTTCGAGCGCCCGTACGGGCTCGCGTGGCTCCTGCAGCTGTCCGCGGAGCTGCGCCGCTGGGACGATCCGGACGCGCGGCGCTGGTCAGCCGCGCTGCAGCCGCTCGAGGCCGAGAGCGCGGCGCGCCTCGAGCGCTGGCTGCCGAAGCTCCACTACCCGATCCGCATCGGCGAGCACGACCAGACGGCGTTTTCGTTCGGACTGATGTGGGACTGGGCGGGCGTGTCCGGGGACGGGCAGATGCGCACCCTCCTCACCGACGCCGCGCAGCGCTTCTACCTGGGTGATCGCAACTGCCCGCTCGCGTACGAGCCCTCGGGCGAGGACTTCCTCTCGCCGTGCCTGGCGGAAGCGGACTTCATGCGCCGCGTGCTGGGCCCGCCCGCCTTTGCCCGCTGGCTCGCGGCCTTCCTGCCGCAGATCCCGCGCTCATTTGCGGGCGCCGGTCCGGCGGCGGCGGGCGCAGCGCACGCTCCGTGGCTCTCGCCCGGTGTGGTGAGCGATCGCGCCGATCCAAAACTCGCGCACATCGACGGCTTGAACCTGAGCCGCGCCTGGATGCTCTGCGGGATCGCGCATGGCCTGTCCCCGCACGATGCGCGCATCCCGGCGCTGCTCGCGGCAGCGGCGGCGCACGCCGACGCGGCGCTGCCCGCGGTCACCGGCGAGCACTACGAGGGCGGCCACTGGCTCGGCACCTACGCGGTGTACCTGACGAGCAAGGCGGGTCTGCGCCGCTAGTCCATTGGAAAAATCGCCTGCCGGCGATTTTTCGGACATCAGCTTCGCTGCCGGGCGCCAAAGGCGCGACTTTGGCGCCCTGCTCCGCGGCTAAAGCTAAACGCGAGCGCCTTCAGGCGAGCGCCTGCGTCAGCTCCTCGATCAGATCGCGCACGTCCTCGACTCCCACTGACAGGCGGATGAGCCCGTCGCCGATCCCGAGCGCCTGGCGCATCGCCTCGGGCAACGAGGCGTGCGTCATGATCCCCGGATGCTCGATCAGGCTCTCGACGCCGCCGAGACTCTCGGCCAGCGCGAACAGCCGGCAGCGCTCGAGCGTGCGGCGCGCCGCCGCGAGTCCGCCGCGCAGCACCACCGTGACGATGCCGCCGTAGCCACCCCTCATCTGGCGCCGGGCGAGCGCGTGCTGCGGGTGACTGGCAAGGCCCGGGTAATACACCCGCTCGACCTGCGGGTGCTGCTCGAGGAACTGCGCGATCGCGAGCGCGTTGGCGCAGTGTCGCTCCATGCGCAGCGCGAGCGTCTTGATGCCGCGCAGCGTCAGGAAGGAATCGAACGGCCCCGGCACGCCGCCCACCGCGTTTTGCAGGTAGGCGATGCGCTCGGCGAGATCGGAGCCGGCCCGCACCACCGCCGCGCCGCCGATCGCGTCCGAATGCCCGTTCAGATACTTGGTGGTGGAATGCACCACGACGTCGAAGCCGTGCTCGAGCGGGCGCTGGATGAAAGGAGTCGCAAAGGTGTTGTCACAGATGGCCAGCAGGCCGTGCCGCCGGGCGATCGCCGCCACCGCACTCAGGTCCACCAGCTTCAGCAGCGGGTTGGTCGGGGTCTCCACCCACACCAGGCGCGTGTCGGGGCCGATGCTGGCCTCGAGCGCGGCGCTGTCGGTGAGATCCACGAACGACACGCGGTGCCCGGCCGAGCGCTTGCGCACGTCCTCCAGGAGGCGATAGCTGCCGCCGTACAGGTCGTGCATGGCGACGATGTGCGAGCCGGCATCGAGCAGCTCGAGCAGCGTCGCGGTGGCGGCCATGCCGGAAGCGAACGCGAAGCCCGCGGCACCGCCTTCCAGGCTCGCCAGTGCCGCCTGCAGCGCATCACGGGTCGGATTGCGGGTGCGGGAGTACTCGTAGCCCTGGTGCACGCCCGGACTTGACTGCACGTAGGTGGAGGTCGCGTAGATCGGCGGCATCACCGCGCCGGTGAGCGGATCGGGACGCTGCCCGCCGTGGATGACGCGGGTGGCGAAGCGCTGCGCGGGATGCTCGTCGCTCATACCTGACTCACCTTTGATTCGGCTCAATCCTTCAGGGCGGCAACCGGCGGCGCAGCCAGTTGAGCAGGTCGATGCGGGTGACCAGCCCCTGGAACTCCGCGCCGTGCATGACGATCGCCACCATGCCGCGCTTGAAGATTTCCATCAGCTGCGACACCGGGGCATCGACCGGCACCGTGACCAGGTGACTCGCCATGGCGCGCGTCACCGGCTCGTTGAAGTGATCCGGGTTGGCAAACACCTCGAGCAGAATGTCCTCCTCGTCGACGATGCCGACGATGCGCCCGTCCTGCAGCACCGGCACCTGCGAGACGTCGTAGAGCTTCATGCGCCGGTACGCAGCCAGCACCGGCTCGGTCGCGTTCACGGTCACCGCGGCGCGATCCTGGTGGCGGCGCACGATGAGATCGCGCAGGTCACCGAGCCGCTCGCGCTCGAGGAATCCCTGGTCCAGCATCCAGTAGTCGTTGTAGACCTTGGACAGGTACTTGTTGCCGCTGTCGCACACGAAGGTCACGACGCGCTTGGGCGCCTGCTGTGCCCGGCAGTAGCGCAGCGCCGCCGCGAGCAGCGTGCCGGTCGAGGTACCGGCGATGATGCCCTCCCTGGCGAGCAGCTCCCGGCAGGTACGGAAGGCCTCGGGGTCGGGAATACTGCAGGTGGCGCTCACGCGCGAGAAGTCCGCGACCGGCGGCACCGAGTCCCCGCCGATACCTTCCACCAGCCACGGCGTCATCTTCGCGGGCAACTTACCGCTGCTCGCGTAGCTTGCCAGCCCCGAGCCCACCGGATCCGCCAGCACCAGCTGCACGTGAGGTGCGATGCGCGCGAAGAAATGCGTAAGTCCCGCGAGCGTGCCCCCGGTGCCCGCGCCGCATACCACGGCGTCGAGTTTGCCGCCCATCTGCTCCCAGATCTCCGGCGCGGTGGTCTCCTCGTGCGCCTGGGCGTTGGCGGGGTTGCCGAACTGGTTCACGAAGTAGGCATCGGGCGTCTCGCGCGCCAGGCGCTCGGCCACGTCGCGGTAATACTCCGGGTGCCCCTTGCTGACATCCGAGCGCGTCATCACCACTTCGGCGCCCATCGCCTTCAGGTGAAAGATCTTCTCCTGGCTCATCTTGTCCGGAATGGCGAGCACCAGGCGATAACCCCTCTGCGCCGCCACCAGCGCGAGCCCGAGCCCGGTGTTGCCGGCGGTCGCCTCGATCAGGGTGCAGCCGGGCTTGATGCGGCCGGCGCGCTCGGCGGCCTGGATGAGATACAGGCCGATCCGATCCTTGATGGAGCCGCCCGGATTCTGATTCTCCAGCTTCAGAAACAGCCGGCACGGGCCGGTATCGAGGTGTCGCACCGCCATGAGCGGCGTGTGGCCGATCATCTCCAGCACGTTGCCGTAGCTCAGCGATGACATGTGCGGTCCTTTTGAGCGCGCATCGGGCGGGCGGGCGCAGCCTTGCGCCACCGCGGTTCGAGGTGGATTGCTGCGCTCGATTGTACGTTAGGCGCGCACAGCCGCGACAATCAGTCCCGAGCTCAACCACTCGCGCAGCAGCGCCGCGGCCTGCGCGGCGGCCTGCTGCTCGCCGTGCACCGCAGCGAGCAGCTCGCACAGCTCCCCGAAGCTGCGCCCGTCACGCGCGGCGTCGAGCGCGGCGGCCTCGCCCTCGGTGAGCGAACGGAAATGGGTCTTGAGGTCGCGCCGCCACGCGAGCCACTGCACCGGCTCGGGCAGCACCCGCAGCTCCGGCCGCTCAGCGTCCTCGATGAGCGCCTTCCACAGCTGTGGCGCGTTCCACTGAAGCCCCAGCCGCCGCACGCTCGGGTGCCAGCCGAAGCGCAGCCTCGCCCACTCCCCGGGCGCGAGCGGCGCGAGCGCCTGCGCGCCGATCGGCTCGGCATCGGCCGCGTCGAACACGCAGCTCACCGCCCATTCCCAGCGCGCCAGCTCCGCCAGCAGCGGCACCTCCTCGTAGTGCGGGTGGCGGGTGAGAAACTCGGGCAGCTCATCGCCGTAGTTGCGGATGGAGAAGAACGGCGAGTCGTGCGTGCGCACGTACTCCACACCGAGTGCCTGAAAATCCTCTTCCCCGAGCAGCAGCGCGAGCGCCGGATAGTTGGCCGCGAGCGCATCGATGAGGCGGCTGCCGTAGCCCCCACCGTAGACACCCAGGCGCACCGCGACCGGCACCCGCGCGCTACCGGTGACGTGCTGCTCGATGGCGCGCGAGCCGCGCAGCAGGTAATCCTGGAATTCGCCCTGGATGCGCGCGAGGCTGCTCATGGG
>JBOIAH010000594.1:0-1005 GCA_050739055.1 Steroidobacteraceae bacterium
CCGCGGCGCCGCGCCGCGCACAAGGGCGATTTCGGCCGCGTACTGATCGTCGGCAGCGGCCCCGGCATGCCGGGGGCCACGCGGCTCGCGGGCGAGGCGTGCCTGCGGGTCGGGGCGGGGCTTACCACGGTGGCGGTCGCTCCCGAGAACGTCGCGGCAATCGCAGCCGGAAGGCCCGAGCTCATCTGCCTTGCGCTCAGCGGCGAGCGCGTGCTGGCCGAGGCCCTCACGCGCGCGGACGTGGTCGCCATCGGAACGGGGCTGGGCCGCAGTGCCTGGGCGCGAGCCGCGCTCGAAGCGGTGCTGGCGGCCGGCAAGCCGCTCGTCATCGACGCGGATGCGCTGAATCTGCTCGCCGAGGCTGGCGTAGCGGCGCGCGCCGACTGGATACTGACGCCCCACCCGGGCGAGGCTGGACGGCTGCTCGCGGTGAGCACGCAGGACATCCAGCGCGACCGGCTCGCCGCGCTCGATCGGCTGCTCGAGCGCTTTCACGGCACGGTGGTGCTCAAGGGCGCCGGCACCCTGGTGGGCGGCCGCGGACGCACCCCGGGCGTGTGCGAACGGGGCAATCCCGGCATGGCGAGCGCCGGTACCGGCGATGTGCTGACGGGGGCGATCGCCGGGATCCTGGCGCAGTGTCACGACCCCTGGGCCGCAGCACGGGTCGGGGTGCTGGTGCATGCCATGGCGGGTGATGCCGCCGCCCGCGGCGGCGAACGTGGGGTGCTGGCGAGCGACCTCGCGCGCGAACTCCACAACTGTGTGAACCTCTAGCGGGGAATCATTCATGCGCAGGGCAAGTGATCAACGGAGCCTCGATTGGAAAGTATGTTGCGCATGAGCGATCGCGGCTAGCGGCTATGCGCACGCACACCAACACCGCTCAGGACACCGAGGATTTCGGCTGGCAGCTGGCCTGCGCACGCGCTTCTGGGGACGCGGCGCTGGCGGTGATCTACCTGAGCGGCGAGCTGGGGGCGGGCAAGACCACGTTCGCGCGCG
>JBOIAH010000595.1:0-3117 GCA_050739055.1 Steroidobacteraceae bacterium
CGATCGCGCAGGCGGTGTAGTCGCGGCTGCCGACATGCCGCCCCATGACCGCCGAGGCGCCCGGCGGCACGATGTGATCCGCACTGGCGTAGAGATTGAGCAGCGGCTGGCGGATCTTCTTAAGATCCACCACGCGGCCGCCGATCTGGAGCGTTCCGCGCACCAGGCGGTTCTCCTGGTAGAACCAGCGCACGAACTGGGTGAGCGCCGCGGCAGCCTGCGGCGGACTGTCGAAAATCCAGCGCTCCATGCGCACGAAATCCTCCACCGCGCGCTGATCGGCGCGGCCGGCGAGCAGCCGCACGTACTTGTGCTGCGTCAGCCGGAAGGGCATCAGCGAGAGGAACAGCGCATTCAGCAGCGCGCCCGGCACGTTGCCCGCGCGCGCGATCAGCTCGGTGTCGACCCCGCGCACCCATCGGGACAGCAGGTCATCGGGGGTGTGGAAGTCCACCGGCGTGGTGAGCGTCACGAGGTTCGCGACCTCACCGGGATGCAGCGCGCTGTAGCACAGGCTGAACACCCCGCCCTGGCACACGCCCATGAGGTTCAGCGCGCCGATGCGGTGCGCGGCGAGGATGTGCCGCACGCACCCTCCGAGCCCGTGCTCGAGGTAATCGTTCAGATCCTGCAGGCGATCGCCGTCATCCGGATCACCCCAGTCGACCAGATACACCGTGTGCCCCGCCGCGAGCAGCCGGCGCACCAGCGAGACTTCCGGCTGCAGGTCGAGGATGTCGGGACGATTCACGAGCGCGAAGCAGATGAGCACCGGCCGGGACCGCTTGGCGGGTCTCACCCGTCCTGCAGCGCCGGTCGGCGCGCCGCGCGCGCTCGCGCGCTCCTGTGACGGCAGCGGCAGGTATTGATAGAGCGTGGTCTTGTGCTGGCTCCAGACCGCGCGCCGGGCCGAGCATCCCACGGTGACGCCGCGCGCCAGGCGCAGCCGCGCGAGGGTTTCCGCGACCCGCACGCCGAAGTCGGCGAACTGACCGCCGGTGTCAGCGCCGGGCCCGGTCAAGCGCGGGGCCTCCGGCCCCGCCCCGCCCGGCGCGCGCGTCCCGCGGAAGCCTTCTTTGGCGCGGTGCGCGCCGCGCGCGCCCGCGGCTTCCACGGCCGCCTCCCGGCGCGCCGTGCCTGCTCTTGCAGCTGCTCGCGCAGTTCCCGGATCTGCCGCTGCAGTGCGTCGGCCTCCTCACGCGTGGGCAGCCCGCAAGCCCGCGCCAGCGCCTCGGCGTGCTGGCGCTGCGCCAGCAGCAGCGCGGCGCCCGTGTTGGCGAGCTGCGCCTGCAGGCGGCAGAAATCATCGCTGCGTACCGTGGCGCCGTAGGCCTCTTCGGCGCAGTCCACCCACATCTCGTAGAGCTTCAGAGCAGCCTCGGGCGTGCCCGCGCTCGCGCCGGCGCCCGCGACGCGCACGCGCGCGATGAACTTCTGCGCGGAGCTGTTGGCAATCTCACTCCAGTGGGCGGCGAGCTGCCCCTGCAGCCGCGCCAGGCGCACCAGCAGGTCCCAGACGCCCTGCGCATCCTGCGGTTGGGCCGCCGCGGCGCCGAGCGGCACCGCGCCCAGCGGCCCCGCGGAAGCGCCCGGCGCAAATCCCGCGGCCGCTGCAAGCGAGACCCCCGCCGCGGGCGAGGTCTTCAGCCACTGCTCGAACTGCCCGGCGAGGGTGCCCGCCAGCGAGGTCCAGTCGCCGGCCTGCACCGCCGGGCCTGCGGGCCGCGCCGCAAAGCTCTGCAGCAGCTCGAAAAAGCGCGCCGCGGCGCCGGCAAAGGCCGCATCGGGTTGAAACGCGGCGGCGGTGAAGGGTATTTCCATGCTTGTATGCGCTGCCGAAAACTAGCGTCCGAACCACCGGTCCCAGGCTGCCCGATCATGGACTCCAATGGGTAAAAATCCGGACAGAAGGAGCTGCTCAGCCGTTCCTGCGAGCGTGATCGCCGTCATTGTGCGCTGCATACACACGAGTTACTATCCGACTCAAGCCCGCCGCGCGGGCTGTCAAGGGAGCCAAGCGGGAGCTGTCGCCACCATGGCCGAAGAACGCCTGATACGCAAATACGCCAACCGCCGTCTGTACGACGCGCACGACAGCCGTCACGTGACGCTCGATGACCTGCGCAAGCTGATCGGCGCGGGCGAGCGTATCAAGGTCATCGACGACAAGAGCGGCGAGGACCTCACCCGCAGCATTCTGCTGCAGATTATTGCCGGCCAGGAGCAATTCGGCACGCCGGTGCTGAGCACCCAGCTGCTCGAGGCCATCATCCGTTTCTATGGCAACCCGATTCAGCAGATGCTGACGGCGTATCTGGAGCGCAGCATCGGGGGCCTGTTGCGGCAACAGAACGTGATGCAGGCCGAGATGGCCAAGGTGCTCGAAACGCCCATGGCGCCGCTTGCGGAGATGACGCGCCAGAACATGGAGCTGTGGGCACAGATGCAGGCCTCGATGCTCTCCGCGTTCTCCCCCGCCGCCACGCCCGCGGACTCCGACAAGCCGTCCGCTGTGCCGCCGGGCAAGCGCCGCGGCTGAAGCCGCTCGCGGCGCAGCCACGGCCAGGAGTGACCTCAAGGTGGATGTTCGCGGCAAGACCATTCTCGTGACCGGCGCGGGCCGCGGCATCGGCCGCTCCCTGGGCGTGCACTTTGCGAAAAAGGGAGCCCGCCTCGCCCTCCTCGACACCAACGGCGAGGACCTCGAGGAGAGCCGCGCGCGCTGCGTGCAGGCGGGAGCCGCCGCGCGCAGCTACATCGCCGATGCTGCCAACGAAGACAGCGTGGTGGGCGCGCTCGATGAGCTGACCGCGGACTTCGGCCGCCTGGACGGCCTCGTCAACAATGCCGGGATCGTGCGCGACGCCATGCTCGTGAAGGTCAAGGACGGCCAGGTGGTGAGCAAGATGACCCTCGCGCAGTGGCAGGCGGTCATCGATGTGAATCTGACCGGCGTATTCCTGTGCGCACGCGAGGCGGCGCAGCGCATGATCGGCCGCCCGGGGGGCGGGGTGATCGTGAACGTGTCGAGCGTGTGCCGCGCCGGCAATGCGGGACAGACCAACTACAGCGCCGCGAAGGCCGGCGTCGTGGCCATGACGGTGGCGTGGGCCAAGG
>JBOIAH010000596.1:0-9275 GCA_050739055.1 Steroidobacteraceae bacterium
GTGTTTCCCAAGCACTACGATGAGCTGTCCGCCGAGCTCGTACGGCACATCATGGAGAGCTTCGGCGGCGCGGGCCTGATCCGAATCCTGCGCCGCATGACCGAAGACCGCGTGCGCCACTGGGCGCCGCTCCTGAAGGGAATGAGCCTGAAGGAAAAGCTCAGGGCTCTGTGCTCGCTCTACGAAGACAAGGACGCGTACATGCAGGTTGAGTGGAAGGAGGGCGCGCCCGCCTTGATCGAGCGCAACTGTCCGTTCCTCAACGTGGCGCAGACCCATCCGGCGATCTGCAGCGTCTCGGTCAACACCCTCGAGCGGCTGCTCGGCTTCAAGGTGGTGCGCGAGCAGCGCTTCCAGGCGGGCCACGGGCGCTGCGTCTTCCGCGTGCGGCCCGATGAGCCCCGAGCACCGGACGAGGCCTTCACTCTCGAGCGCTGACTCTCGCTGTCGGCCACGGCGGCGCACTAAGACTAAGTCGCCGCATGCATCGCAAGCGCCACACCGAGCGCAAGGCCGCCAAGATAGGTGCCGAGCGATCCGATGAAACGCAGGGGGTACGCCTTGTTGAGGTCGGGCGACATGAATATAGCGATCGGATGCAGTACCCGGCACACGGTGACGGCGATTGTGACCCAGGTGATCCAGCCGGCCGCACCGACCGAATTAAAATAAACAAAGAGGAGCACAAAGATCGGGATGTATTCCGCGGCATTGCCATGCGCGCGAACCGCTCTGTTGAGCAGTCCCGAGGGATCGGGGCCGGATCCGATTCCGGTTCTAGTCTTGCGGCGGGTGAGCGAGACATTGAAGGCGAGCAGAAAGTAGAGAATCACGAGAACTGCCGAGCAGGCGAGATAGGTATTCATCGGATCACTCCGGGAAGTTCATTTTGCGCAGGAAAGCCTCGTAGCGGGGGTCGCCGCGAAGATTGGCGAGCAGCGGGTCGACCTTCACATAGGACAGACCGGCATCACGCTGGCGGTACGCGCGCTCCAGCCACTCGAACGCCTGGTCCTTCTCGCCACGCCACGCAAAGACCTCGGCAATCTGGTCGGCCGCCTCCTGGGCATGCTTCGCGATAAGCTCGTCGAGTGCCTGCTGCGACTCCTTTACGTGACCGAGGGTGTGCTCAGCCATCGCGATGGCTTGCAGGCGCACAAACTCGGCTTGGATCTTGCGGGACGTTGCGAGCGCCTCGGCCGCATGGCCATCGAGCAACTGCAGCGTGGCCAGGTCATTCAAGCCAAACATGGATTCCGGCCGGATCTCCAGCGCCCGGCGCAGCGCCTCGCCCGCGGCGGGATAGTCCCGGTTCTCGATCAGGTAGAGGCCGAGGTTGTTCCAATGCGCGCTCGATAACGGATCGAGTTCGATGGCCTTCTTCACCGCCGCAATGGCCTCCGGCAGCCGGCCCTGTGATTGCAGCAGACTGGCGTACAGACCCTGAACCGAAGCGGAGGCCGGATCGAGGAGTAGCGCCTTGGCAAAATCCGCCTGCGCCCCAGCCCAGTCCCAGCCCCAAGCACACCGAAGAGAGCCGCGCGACGCATAGCCATCGGCTTCCTCCGGGGCGAGTGCGATGGCTTTCTCGGCGTCGGCCTGCGCTTGTCTGAGCACCGCCGCATCGCCGGTTTGATCCGCGAGATTTGCCTCAGACACCGCAAGGCTGGCATAGGCCGCAGCGTAGTGGGGATCGAGTGCGATCGCCTTGTGGAAGGCCTCGATCGCACGCCGCCAGTTGTCGGGGTTCCCGCGTTGGTGGAGCTGCCGGCCGAGCAGGTACTGGTTGTAGGCTTCGGGGTTCGAGCTGCGGTGCGCGGCGACGGGCTGCGTCGGCCCGAGCTTGACTCTAAGCGCCTCGACCACGGCCGCGGCGATCTCGTCCTGGATCTTGAAGATGTCCTTGAAGTCCCGGTCGTAGGTCTTCGACCAGAGGTGATAGCCGCTGTCTGCGCGGATCAGCTGCACGGTCACCCGGATCGTATTGCCGGCCTTGCGTACGCTGCCTTCGAGCACGTGCGCCACGCGCAGCTTCCGGGCGATGGTCGGAATGTCTTCCGACTTGCCCCTGAACGAGAACGAGGAGGTGCGGGCCGGCACGCGCAGATCCTGAACCTGTGACAAGAGGTCGATCATCTCCTCGGAGAGACCGTCGGAGAAATACTCCTGGTCCTTCTTCTCGCTCATGTCGACGAACGGCAGCACGGCGATGGACTTCTCCGGGATCGCGCCCTGTGCGGGCGCCGCAGATCGACCGTTCGGGGTGGAGCTCTGAATGCCTGCCGCAGGGCGCTTCGAGAGGAGAAACCTGTCCACCGCAAGGTAGCCGACGCCGAGAACCACGACCGCCGCGATCAGCAGCGGTACACGTTGCATGGGTCGTGATCCGGCTGGAGTCGGGGCAGGCTCCCACGGCGCAGGAGCGGGCGGGGTCGACGAACGCGCCTCCCCCGGTGCGGGGGCTGGGTGAGGCGACAGCAGGTGGGATACGCGCGCGACGAAGGCCGGCGGCGTCTCACCACCCGGGAGGCGCGACCACTGCGCGCGCACAAACGACTCGGGAACATCCGTGCCGGAGTCGGGCGTACCGTCTATGCATACCGGGACGATGAACGGCCTGTCCCGAGCCATCATGTGGGTGCGCTGGTCAGCGAGATCCCACTCCAGTCGGAAGTAGCCTTCGTGCCGCGAGGCGGTATTGGCCGAAATAACCGGGATGAAGAGCGCGCAGTCGTGGACCTCGCGGCGGATCTTGTGATCCCAAACATCCCCGCCGCGCAGCTCGCTCTGATCGAACCAGACTTCGATGCCGCCCGCCCGCAGCGCATCGCAGATACGCTGGGCCGCTTCGGCATCCTGCGATGCGTAACTGAGGAATACCGCTTGCGCGAGCTCCGTCATCGATGCCTTGCTCCCCTCGGGTGCCCTCTACGGGGCTGCCGCCGGCCTCGCGTCAGCCTATATGAATCTGAGCGTTCGCTCTCGGCGGCGGCGTAAGGCGGCTTCGGGCGGCTCGATGAGCCCCGTGCGCCGGAGGAGACCCTCACGCTCGAGCGCTGAGCCTCGCCGTCACCCACGGCAGCGCGCCGAGCGCGAGTCCCAGCACCGCGGCGAGCCCCGAGGCGAGGAGCACGGCGAGCCTCGCCGCCGCCAGCAACCCCGGCGCCTGAAACGCCAGGGTCGCCATGAAAATCGACATGGTGAACCCGATGCCCCCGAGCGCGCCCAGCACCAGGATGTGAGGCCAGCGCACCCCCTCGGGGAGCGCGCACACCTTCAGCGCCACCGCGGCGAGCGAGGCGAGGACGATTCCGATCGGCTTGCCGAGCACGAGCCCGAGCACGATCCCCAGCACGATCCCGTGGCCCGCCGTGAGCGGCGCACCGGCCCCCGCGGCCACAGGTTGCAGCGCCACTCCCGCGTTTGCCAGCGCAAAGAGCGGCATGATCCCGAAGGCCACCCAGGGGTGCAACATCGCCTCGACCCGCAGCACCGGAGCCTGCATGGCGCGCGGCTCGTGCGGCTCGCGTTGCGCGCACGGCCCGCGCCCCCGGCGCCCGAATTCGGCGGTGGCCGGCGTCAGGAGCCCGAGCAGCACGCCGGCGAGCGTGGGATGGATGCCGGCGCGCAGCATGCCGTACCACACCACCGCTCCGGGGAGCAGGTAGGCGAGCACGGGCTGCACGGAAAACCACTGCAGCGCCAGCACCAGCAGCACGCCCGCGGCGACGATGGCAAGTCCCGTCACGGCGATCCCGCTCGAGTAGAAGAACGCGATCACCCCGATCGCCACCATGTCGTCGATGATCGCCAGCGTCAGCAGCAGCATGCGCAGCGCGGGCGGCACCCGGTGGCCGATGAGGGACAAGACGCCGAGAGCGAACGCGATGTCGGTGGCGGTGGGGATCGCCCAGCCGCGACGCGCTTGCGGGTCCGTGTTCACGAGCAGGTACAGGAGCGCCGGGACGATCACGCCCCCCGCCGCGGCGATGATCGGCAGCGTCGCAACCTTCGGGTCGGAGAGCGAGCCGTCATGCACTTCGCGGCGGATCTCCACTCCCACGACCAGGAAGAACACGGTCATGAGTCCGTCGTTCACCCAGAAATGCAGGTCATCCGCGGGCAAGAATCCGCTTACTCCCAGGCCGGCTCTGAGATGCCAGAGCGCCTGGTACGCGCCGGCCCACGGGGAGCTCGCCCAGGCGAGCGCGATTCCCACGGCGATGAGCAGCACCGCGCCGCTCATCGCTTCCACGCTGATGAAGCGCAACGGCCACAGCTGCGGGTGCGGTGCGTGCGGGGCGTCGGGTAGGCGCGCGTTCATTCGCTTGAGAATAATTCCAAGGATTTTCCGTGACTTAGCCCCTGGCGTGGAAAACCCCCTCCGGAGCTGTCATTTCCGGGATGCGTGGTTCGTCGTACCCACCAGAAGGGCAGCGAAAGCACCGATCCACCGGTGAGCTCGCGCCCGAACCGTAACCTGAAAGGAGATGCGCATGCGAGTCACGGTGATCGTGAAGGCCAACAGGGACTCCGAAGCCGGCGTGCTGCCGAACCAGGAGCTCCTCGGCGCGATGGGCAAGTTCAACGAAGAGCTGGTGAAGGCCGGCGTGCTGCTGGCGGCGGAAGGACTGCACGCGAGCTCCAAGGGCGTGCGCGTCAAGTTCGGTGGCGGCCGCAGCACCGTGATCGACGGCCCCTTCACCGAGACCAAGGAGCTGATCGCAGGCTTCTGGCTGTGGCAGGTGAAGTCCATCGACGAGGCGGTCGAGTGGATCCGGCGCTCCCCGTTCAGCAAGGGCAGCGAGGAAATCGAGATCCGCCGCGTATTCGAGGCCGAGGACTTCGGCGCGAACCTGACGCCGGAGCTGCGGGCGCAGGAGGAGCGGGCGCGCGAGCGTATCGCCAAGAACTGACCGCACTGACATCACACTGCAACCACCGACATCCAACCTGACATCCGACGGAAGGTACACGCATGAAAACCACCGCTCCCCACCTGCATTTCAAGGGCAACTGCCGCGAGGCGTTCGACTTCTACGCCGGCACCCTCGGCGGCAAGATCGTATTCGCCATGACCTACGGGGAGGCCCCGGGCGCAGAGCCGGTCAGCCCCGAAGTGCGCAATCAGATCATTCACGCGCGCCTCGACCTGGGCGACCAGTTCCTGCTGGGCTGCGACGCCCCGGCCGATCGCTACCAGGCGCCCCAGGGCTTCAACCTGATGGCCGCGGTCGACAAGCCCGCTGACGCCGAGCGCATTTTCAACACCCTCGCCGAGGGCGGCACCATCACCATGCCGTTCCAGGAGACCTTCTGGGCGCACCGTTTCGGAATGGTCACCGACCGCTTCGGCACGCCCTGGATGGTGAACTGCGAGAAACCCCTGGAGACGGTCGCCGCATTGGCCCGCAAGAGCGCCTGAGTGACCCCGGCTTGCGCGGTGCGACGGGCTTGCGCGGTGCGACCGGCGATGGTGTCATCCGTGGCCATGACGGCCACGGATACCCATCGCACCATCGACGCGGTCTGGAGGATAGAGTCCGCGAGAGTGATCGCGCACCTGGCGCGCCTGGTGCGCGACGTGGGACTCGCCGAGGAGCTGGCGCAGGACGCGCTCGTCACGGCGCTCGAGCAGTGGCCGCGCTCCGGCGTCCCCGACAATCCCGGCGCCTGGCTCATGGCCACCGCTAAGAATCGCGCGCTCGATCACCTGCGCCGCAAGCGCATGCTGGCGCGCAAGCATGAGGCGCTGGCCTCCGAGCTCGAGATGGAACAACTGCTGGACGGCGGTAGGCTCGAGGCGAGCGCCGAGGACGAGATCGGCGATGACCTGCTGCGCCTGATGTTCGTCGCCTGTCACCCGCTGCTCTCGACCGAGGCGCGCACCGCGCTCACGCTGCGCCTGCTCGCCGGACTCACCACCGAGGAGATCGCGCGCGCGTTCCTGGTGCCCGAGCCCACCGTCGCGCAGCGCATCGTGCGCGCCAAGCGCTCGCTCTCCGAAGGGCAGGTGGCCTTCGAGATTCCCCGGGACGCGGAGCTTCGGGCGCGTCTCGAGTCGGTCCTCGAGGTGATCTACCTCGTGTTCAACGAGGGCTATTCGGCCACCGCGGGGGAGGATTGGATGCGCCCGGGGCTGTGCGAGGAAGCGCTGCGCTTAGGTCGAATCCTCGCTGAGCTGGCGCCCGAGGAACCGGAGGTGCACGGACTGGTCGCGCTCATGGAAATCCAGGCCTCGCGGCTGCGCGCGCGCATCGGTCCCAACGGCGAGCCGGTGCTGCTCACCGAGCAGAACCGCGCGCTCTGGGACCGGATCCTGATGCAGCGCGGGCTCATCGCGCTGGCGCGCGGCGAGACGCTCGGCGAGGCTCGCGGGCCCTACCTGCTGCAGGCGGCGATCGCCGCCTGCCACGCACGCGCGCTAACC
Organism: Steroidobacteraceae bacterium; assembly: GCA_050739055.1. Classification (GTDB taxonomy): domain Bacteria; phylum Pseudomonadota; class Gammaproteobacteria; order Steroidobacterales; family Steroidobacteraceae; genus 13-2-20CM-66-19. The sequence goes on from JBOIAH010000596.1 coordinate 6,431, forward strand.
GCGGGCGACACCGACTGGGTCTACATCACCGCTCTCTACGATGAGCTCGCGCGCCTGACGCCTTCCCCGGTGGTGGAGCTGAACCGCGCGGTGGCGGTGGCCATGGCCTACGGGCCGGCGGCGGGACTTCAGATCGCGGATGCGCTCGCCGCCGGCGGGGCGCTCAAGTCCTATCATCTGCTGCCGAGCGTGCGCGGGGATCTGCTCGCGAAGCTCGGCCGCTACCCGGAGGCACGCGGGGAGTTCGAGCGGGCGGCGAAGCTGACGCACAATGCGCGCGAGCGGGGCCTGCTGCTCGACCGCGCGGCGGCCTGTACGCGCGCGTGAAGTTCACGCGCGCTGCCAACGGAGGCAAGTCGATGTCCTACATGCTGCTGATCGTGGAGCCGCAGGGCCAGCGCCAGAGCCGGGGACTGGACGACGGGCAGGCGGTTTACGAGCACATGCTGCGCTACACCGCGGGCCTGAAGGCCCGCGGTGTGCTGCTCGCCAGCAACTCGCTGCGCGAGAATTCGCAGCGCCTGACGGTCCGCGGCGGCAAGCGCACGGTACTCGACGGCCCCTTCACCGAATCCAAGGAGCTCATCGGCGGATTCTTCCTGGTCAACTGCGAGACGCGCGATGAGGCGCTGGCACTCGCCGCAGAGTGTCCCGCGGCCGAGTGGGCCACGGTCGAGGTGCGCGAAGTCGGGCCCTGCTACACCTGATACAGACGTTGGTACAACTCGCGCCCGCCTCGTTGGCAGCGATCCACTAGCAAAAAGGGCGCCCGGCGCAAAGCCGGCCGCCCCTAAACTTGTCCTGAGATGGCGGGCTCTTTCGGGCCGCCATTTTCTGCGACGATCAGAACTTCGCCGTGAAGGCCACGAACACTTGACGTCCGAAGAGGTCGTAGGTGGGGTAGGTATTCTGACCGCCCGGCGAAATGGCGACGCCGATAAGCGGCGGATCCTTGTCAGTGAGGTTGTTGACGCCGGCCCGCAGCTCGATGTTGGTCCTCGGAATAGTCCATGATCCCGAGAAATCCAGGTAGCTGAACGAGGGAATCCTGGCGTTGAAAAAGTCGTAGGCGCCGAAGGTCGAGAAATGCAGCGTCGGATCGGAGTCGTTGTTGTCTTGCTTGACCGAGCCGATGTAGCGCCACGTCAACGCGGCCGTCACGTTCCAGGGCGTGAGCCACGACGTCCGGAAGATGTGGTGCCAGCGGGGATTGATCGTCTGACAGGTGAAGCCGAATAGTCCGGCACAATCGTAGGTGTGCGCCCCCGGCAGCGGCGTCGACTCCATGTGCAGCAAATACGCGCCATTCAGCGCAAACCCGAGCGCACCCCAGTGCGATGGCAGCGGCTGCTTGTAGGCCAACTGCCCGTCGATGCCGCTGACCTTACCGGCGCCGACGTTAACATTGGTCTGCACGATGTAGCCGCCGGAGGCGAGGCTGTTCCCGGTAAGCCCCCCGGTGTTCGGGCTGCGTACCAACTGGCTGCAGAACGTCGGGTTACCGGTGTTGAGGCAGTTAGGGATGATGACTCCTGCCGGGAGTACCCCGACCAGATTCTTCAGGTCGATGCGGTAATAATCGAGGCTGCCGGTGAGGTTCGGCAACGCGGTCGGATTTATACTCACACCAAAGGAGTACGACGTGCCCTGTTCGGGCGTCAGCTTCAAGTTGCCGCCCGTCAGCTGCGAGAGCTGACCGGCGGTACCTTGCGGAATCGTGTCGGTCGTGCCGCCGTTGCCGTATTGCGCGGCGGTAACCCCCGAGTGCATGCACTGAGCGAGCGAGGCCGTGGCGGGAGTGAGCACGCCGTTATCGACCGTCGGGGCGCACGGGTCGTTGCCGAACTGACCTGTGCCGACGAGCTGCGGGACGTACAGTTCGAGGACGCTCGGCGCGCGGATCGCCCGATTGTACGAACCGCGGAACCGGACATCTCGGATGGGGGCGTACTGCACCTCGAACTTGTAGGTGTTGACAGTGCCGGACACCGAGTAATCGGAACGGCGGTAGCCGGTGTCGAACAAGAGATCCTTCACTCCGGTCTTGTCCTGCACCAGCGGGGCGCGCACCTCGATGAACTCCTCGTCAACCGAGATACTGTTGTTGATCGCCACCGCCGCGCTGCCAAATCCAGACAACAGACCGCTCTGCTCGGCGGAGTCTGGCTGGAATTGCTCGTGATCGTTGCGATGCTCGACGCCGACGTTCACCGCGACACCCTCGTCGGCCACCGGCGACTTGACGCCGTACTGGCCAAGCTCGCCGGTTATGTCAGCGTGGATCGTGCGTAGCGTTGAGGTACCTTGCCCGGTACCGGTCAGGTTCAGGTAATTGAGCTGCTGATCGGTGACGCCACCATCCTGGAAGATATCGTAGGGGACGCACGCTCCGCCGCTGATGCACTTGGGGTTGGCCGCCGTGCCCGTGACCAGCAGGGCGTTGTCGATCGACTGGAAACTCAGGTACTTGTTGTTGGAGTTGAAGAAACTCGTGGTGGTGTACTGTGCGTAGACGTCGTAGTTCCATGCCTCGCCGAGCTCGCCCTTCGAGCCCAGCACTGCGCGGTAGTTGGTGTGCTCATAGAACGAAGTACGTCCGCCGCCCTCGATGTTGCGGCGGCCGATCCGCACGTTTTCGGTGACCGACCCGGGAGTCGCCGCATCCGCGGCGATCTGCGCCGGGGTGCACAGGATCGCCGCCTGTTGCGCGCTCAGCAGCGGGTTGCTGCAGTTGATGTTGTAGTTGCCGGTATTCGGATCGAGCGGATTCGAGTCCTTGAACAGCGCCGCGGGCGCGATCACCACGTTCGACTTGTCGTCCATGAAGTACATCTCAGCGTAGGGC
>JBOIAH010000597.1:0-5408 GCA_050739055.1 Steroidobacteraceae bacterium
GGCCATGAGCTCGCGCCGCTGCTGCGCCAGCTCGCGGCGGCGCATCTGGTACTCGAGACGGGCGCGCGACAGCTGGGCGGCCGCCGCGCGCGCGAGCAGCCGGCGCTGCGATCCGTATTCGAGCGGAACCTGGAACGTCCAGCTGAGGAGCGCAGCGCTGCCGTGCTGGCCTGGCGGCACGTCGTCGAGGAGTTGGTAGCCGAGCTGGACGCTCGATTTCACCGGATACAGGGCGCTGTCGCGCGGGCTGGCTTCCCGCAGAGCGACGACCCTCTGCAGTCCAACCAGCTCCGGATCCGCGTCCGCCCAGTCCTCGCTCGCTTCGAGCGCGGGCCCGCACGCCGTCGGCACGAGCGGCCGCACGGCGATCCCGCCATCGAGATCCTCGCCGGTGAGCTCGCGCATCAGGTCCAGGGCGGCTTCGTGATCCGCCTCGCCGGAGGCCGCGTCGCGGCGAGCCAGCGAAAAGCCGCTCAGCAGCTCGAGGCGGTCTGCGTCGAGCAGCAGTCCGGCGCGGGTGCGCAACGCCACCGCGTGCTCGAAGCGCGGCTCATCCGCCAGGTAGTCCTGCGCGAGCAGCCGCAGCCGCTGCGCCCGCCAGTAGTCCGCGTACGCCTTGCGCAGACGCCCCAGCAGCTCGCGCCGCTCGAGTTCGCGGCGGGCGTCGAGCAGCACCAGTTGCGCCTGGCGATCGTCCAGCGAGTCTTCGAGCTGCAGGCGGCTGCCGAGCAGCGGCATGCTCAGGCCGCCGCCGGCCAGACCCTGGCTGTAGGTCCAGGAGCGCTGCGGATCGATGATCTCGTGGCTGCGCGCGATGCCGAGGGTGCCGAAGGCGCTGACGCCGAGTCCGATGCGGTCCGCGCCGAGAGCGTCGCGCGTGGATTCGTAGCTGCGCTCGGCGAGCTGCGCGGCGGGGGCGAGATCGACACGCGCCTCCAGCTGCTCGAGCGGCGGCAGCGCGCGGGCGATCACCGGCGCCAGCAGCAGCGCCGGGATCAGGCTCGCCAGCAGGTGCAGCTTCGCGCTCATGGCTTCAGAATTTCGTCCGCCGCAGTACCCACGGGGGCGCCATGGCGGAGTCCAGATGCGCTCGGGTCAGCAGCTCGTTGGCGGTCGCCACCGCATTCCAGCAGCGCGTGACGAATGCGAAGAACGGGAAGACCGGCAGCAGCCACGCGAGCTTGAGATCCTGCCGCTGGCGCTCCGAGTACAACAGCCAGTACTCCGCGTACATGAGCGACGCGAGCACCATATAGAACAGATAGACGAACGCCAGCACGCCGAGTGTTACCGCGGCCGGATACATGAAAAAGACGTAGCTCGTGTAGCCGAGCACCACGAAGGGCAGCACCAGTTGGAACAGCAGGCCGGTCCACAGCAATGCGACAAAGTTGCGCAGGCCCATGAGCCCGGGGCGCAGATGGTGCCGGTACTTGCGCAGGTACAGGTAAGAGAGGTCGCCGTCCCAGCGCAGCCGCTGCTTGAGGAAATCCCGCAGGCTGTCGGGCACGTCGGTGTGTCCGATCGCGCGCGGCTCGAAGCGGATGCGCAGCCGCGGGTGGCGCGCGAAATACTTCTTGATGCGGAGCGTGAGATCGAGGTCCTCGGCCGTGCCGCTGTCCCAGCCGCCGATGTGCCGCAGGAACTCGCGGCGGAAGATACCGAAGGCCCCGGAGACGTTGTTGACGATATTGAAGGCGTCCAGACCGGCGCGGCTCAGGTGAATGGAGAGCGCGTACTCGAGGGCCTGCAACCGCGTGACGAGCGAGCGGCGCACGTTGCGTACGCGCAGGTTGCCGGATACCGCCACCACGTTCGGGTCGGCGAAGTGGCGCACCGCGCGGCACACCATGTCGTTGTCGAAGGAGGTGTCCCCGTCGAGCGCCAGGACGATCTCGCCGGTGGCGAGCGCCAGGCCCTGATTGAGGCTCGAGACGCGTCCGCCGCGCTGCAGCTTGGCGACGATCTCCAGGCGGCGGCCGCGCCTCGTATTGACCCCGGGCTGCAGGGCGCGCAGCGCGTGCAGCGTAGGGCGGTTCTGCACCGCGCCGTCCACCACCGCGAGCATCTCGATGTGTCCGTCATAGAGCTGCTCGGTCAGCGTCCGGATCGTCTTTTGCACCTCGGCGCCCTCGGCGTAGCAGGTGATGATGCAGGAGACGCTCGGGTGGAACCTGAGCGGGTGGAGCGCGCTGCGCCACCCCGCGACGTAGCGCCGTAGCGCGCCGCACATCACCAGTCCCTGGATCGGCAACTCGAACAGCAGCACGAACGGAAAGAACTTAAGAGCGATGGTCAGCCAGTCGGAGTGCCATGCCGCCTCGAGGAGCTGGCGCAGCGTGAGCCATGCGCCGGTGGAGGTGAGCACGGTGTCCATCAGCCGACCCGGTTGCGCAAGGTGCCCATGAGCATCTGGGCATCCGTCAGGCCCGCGTCGGCCTCGGCGGAGTTGAACGAGGCGGTCGCGATCTCGAGGCGCAGTCCCTGATCCGCCACCACCGCCTCGCCCAGCGCGGCGATGCGCCCGAGCAGCGTGCTCATGCCCGACGGCGCGGTCTGCGGCAGCAGTAGCCAGCAGCATTCGTCGTCGTCCCGCATGAACAGATCCGTGGTGCGCACCAGGGCCCGCAGGCGCTGCGCCACCGCATCGAACATCTGCGCCACCTGGTGGCGGGGCAGCTGCGCGGTGAGTTGATGAACGTTGGAGAAGCGCAGGCACACAAGGCCGAACTGCAGTTCCGTATGGCGCCGCGACAGGTCCAGGAACCACTTGAGCGTCTGGCGGAAGTACTCCGGGTGGGCCTGGCTGAACTCGTCAATGAGCTTGAACAGGTCGCCGACCTGGCCGGTACGCGCGGCCAGCTCGCCCGCCGCCGAGAGGCGCAGCGCGTGGTAGCTGCGCTGCACGAGCGCATCGGTGTTCGACAGCTTCCTGCAGCGCAGGCAACGGGCTTTCACGGTGGGCTCGGTGAATCGTCCGCCGCAGCTCGCGCACGCCAGACTCTCCAGAGCGCGGTCGTAGTCGACGCCGATATGGCGCAGCCGGGCCGAGCACTTGGGGCACGAGAGCCCCGCCTGCGTCAGGTACTCCTGCTGGGTGCTCACATTGCCGCAGGCGTAGCAGTGGAGGAAGTTCTGCTCGGCGGTGTCGATGCCGCCGCACTGCGGGCAGGTCTCGATGAACAACAGCTGTCCGGCGGAGCACTCCGGACAGCTGTGCACGCGCTCTATCAGTTCCCCCGTCTCGAGCAATCCGCGGCGGCGCAACCCCTCGAGCATGAGAGAGCCGTCCGCCCCCGTGCGGCACAGCGCGTCCGCGAGCGGATAGCGGTAGATCCGCTCGTTGCGCCAGTCGGCAACCGGGGTGAGGATCCGTCCACTGCGCAGGTAGAGGAACGCCAGCAGCCGCTCGTCGCCCTCCGCGGTCTCGCGCCGGCCGAGCGAGGCGGCGCGCGCGGCAATGGCGGCGGCCAGCGCTGCGGCGGCGTCCGCGCCCGACGCGACGCCGTCGCTGAGCGCGTCGATGGCCTCGCCGAAAGATCGATTGAGCAGGATCGGCACAAGCGCCAGGCGTGCGTCCCGCCGCAGCGATTCCAGCCACGCCGCGGCCTGCGGCGTGTCGGCCGGGCTCAGCAGCAGCGCATCGGGTACCGATCCGGCGGCGATGAGTTGCTGGACGTCGGCAAACTGCGATCCTTCAGTCCAGCCGCCGGCCGGGCGCGAGCCGCCACGGTCGACGGGCGCGCGTGGGGTGACCAGCGTCGCGACCGAGGGAAGCGCGCGAAGTCTCACGCTCGTGGATGCATTCGGCATCGAGCAGACCCCTGACATCGAGTATGTCGTTCAATTTATTGTCAAACTTGGGGCCCGGCGGATGCACGGACGACGTCACGGTTCTCGATGACGGCAGCCCCGCAGGCGGCTGCCAGCGCGTCATTTCCCAACCGGCGTCACGTTTTGTCAGGTGCCGCCGCCTGGGCTGGGACCGGTGCCCGGGCGCGGAATCGGCAGTCCGGGCGCGGTCCAAGCGGCCGCGGGAATTCGTGTCTGCGGAGGTTCAACCAGCCATACGCTTCGACCCACGACCTCGGCTGTTACGTGCGGTACTTCGCCCGCCACCTGCCTCCCGTACTGACGGACCGCGAGCGGCTCGCGGATGAGCTCCTTCGGCGCGCGAGGGCGAGGAGACCGGAACCGACACTGGAGGAAGACCGGGTACGCGATCGAACATCGGAAAGGACGCGATGACGCCGCCCGGTTCGTGCTTCCACGCTGGCTTGACGTTCTGGACACTTGTCTATATCTTCTAGACAAATGTCTGCCGTCTTCAAGTCCTATCCCCTCGAGAATGACCTCGAGATGGCCGCTGTGGTCCTCGATGGCCTGCCGTCTTCCGTCGTCAAGCGCATCGGCGCCTTTCTGGGAATTCGGGCCACCAAGGTCGGCTCGATCGTCAAGATCAGCGAGAAGACTTTGGATCGCCGACTGAAGAGCGGTGCGCGCCTCAAGCCCGACGAATCGGAGCGCATAGCGCGTCTGATGAGGATCATCTCGCACGCTGTCTCGACTTTAGAGAGCGAGGACCACGCGCGCCAGTGGCTACAGCGCCCGCTGCGAGAGCTCGGGGGCCAGACGCCCCTGCAGCTCGCGGCGACGGAGCCGGGATCGAGGGAGGTCGAGCGGGTCTTGGGCCGCATCGAGCACGGAATCTTCGCCTGATCACGGTCTGGCGGATCTGCAAGAAGACGCGTCTTGCCGCCGCCTTTGACGGGCGCGGCGCCGCCCAGTACCCAGGACGCTGGAACAACCCGGGAGTCGCGGTCGTCTACACGGCCGAGAGCCGTTCGCTCGCCTCGCTCGAGGTGCTCGTGCACACCGAGGACACGCGGCTGCTCGCGGCCGTGCGGTGGGTGACGATTCCCGTGGATATTGACGAGCGGCTCATCGAGATTGCGCAGCATCTCCCCGAGGATTGGCGTGAGCTCCCCGCTCCGCCTTCAACACGCGAGTTCGGTAGTCAGTGGGTGATGCAAGCGCGCTCGCCGGTGTTGCGGGTACCCAGCATCGTGGTCAATGGGGAGTTCAACTACATCCTTAATCCGCGGCACACGGATTTCGGACAGTTAAAAGTCGGCGCGCCTGTGCCGTTTTCATTCGACCCGCGGCTGTGAGCCTTCGCTCGGGAAAAGACGCATCGGCGGTCGGAAGTGCCCTTCTGAGACATACGGGTTGCTCCGAAGCGGTCACCCAAGCCCCATGAAGCGGACATCCAAATTCGTATAAGCTGGGGCTCGCGGCGAAACCGACAGCAGCCCCGCAGAGAGCACCCGGCGCTGCGCCAGGGGGAGCAACGCCTTGATGACGGAACCGACTAGCCCGGCCTATTCATGAACTGAGGCCCACGGCGT
>JBOIAH010000598.1:0-1405 GCA_050739055.1 Steroidobacteraceae bacterium
ACCTGGAGTTCCTCAGCATCAAGGTGCCCGAGGGCCCGCTCACCTCCCGCCTGCAGCAGGTGCGCGCGGGCGATGAGATCCTCATCAGCCGCAAGCCCACCGGAACCCTGATGCTGCAGGACCTGAAGCCGGGCAAGCGGCTGTATCTGCTGAGCACCGGCACCGGTGCGGCGCCCTTCATGAGCGTGATCCGGGATCCGGAGGTCTACGAGCGCTTCGAGCACATCGTGCTGGTGCACGGCGTGCGCTGGGCGCGGGAAAGCGCGGTGCTACGGCACCGGATCGAGGCGCTGCAGGCCCACGAGCTGCTCGGCGCCGAGGTGCGCGCCAAGCTGCGCTACTACCCGACCGTGACCCGCGAACCGCACGTCAATCGCGGGCGGCTGACCAGCCTCATCGAATCAGGGCGCCTGTTCCGCGACCTGCAGCTGCCGGCGCTCCACCCGGCGAGCGACCGCGTGATGGTGTGCGGCAGCCCTGCCATGCTCGCCGACACCCGTGCGCTGCTCGAGGCGCGCGGCTTTGCAATCTCCCCGCGCATCGGCGAACCCGGCGATTACGTGATCGAGCGCGCGTTCGTCAGCCGCTAATGGCCGCCCTCCACCAGCAGTCCCGCGTCCCGCAGCGCCTCCGCCAGTTCCGTCTCGATGCGCAACGCCGCGGCGCGCGGGATGCGCTGCAAGTGCAGCGTCGGCCCGCTGAGCACTTCCAGGCCGCGCTTGAGCACGCTGCCGGCGGCGTGAATCCCGGCTTTGTGCTGATCGAAGCGCCGCGCCGGGGTGTAATGGCTCATGCCGACATACACCCCATACGGTCCCCTGCTCCGCTCCGCAAAGTCGAGCAGGATGAGGTAGACGTTGCAGCGTCCCGGGCGCTGCGCCGTGAAGCGAAGCGCCACGTCATAGGCTGCGGGTAGCCAGTCGACATACCGCATCGGCAGCCACTCCGGGATCGAGGCCGCCGCGCATCGCCACAAGGCCTCCAGCGCCGCCTCGATGTTAGCGGCGAACGCCCCGCGCATCCACAGCTCGTGGATGCAGTGCGCACCGGCGGCGCCGTCGCCAGCGCGCAGGGCGCCCTGCAAGCGCCCACCGAGGGCGGCTGCCGGCAGCCCGGCGAGCGGGCGCGCCGCGGGGCGCAGCGAGGCATCAAATCCCGCAGGCGTGCGCGCCACGCAAACAGGCGTCAGGCTGCGGCCGGCGCCCGCGCGCGGCCGTTCACGCGCGCGCAGATCAGCCAGATGAGGCCGGACACCGCCACCGCCACCGGCACGATGAGCACCGCCTCCCCGAGCGAGCTCCGGTCCGAAAGCTGCCCGATGAGCAGTGGCGACGGAACGTCCCCCAGCAGGTGGATGGCGAACATGCTGAGGGCGATGGCCGAGGCGCGCTCGAGCGGGGCGGCG